>NZ_JBSSBO010000009.1:0-83961 GCF_054058915.1 Thermostichus sp. MS-CIW-41 | reverse complement strand
AATTTTCTGCTTTGCTTTGGCTACCATGTTGGCAGACTCGAAAGTAAACAGAAAGATCAACTGGTAGTAATCCGTACTGAACATATTATACATTACTTTCAGTATAGTTGAGCTTATTATTGACTAGAGTCATGCTCTTCAAAGTTGGAAGCTGCCCAGGATGAGCCGTCCTAAGTCTTCTACGGGATCTGCTGCTAGGAAATCTGAGGGAACCGTTGCCCCTTCGCCAAACAAGTCCACCTTTGCGGCCAATCAAGAGCGAGCCAGGCAGTGGTTACAGCGGGTGCTGGCGGCTATGGGGATCCCAGCGGCGGTGCGGGTGGTGGGGGAGGTGCTGGAAATCGAGGCGTCTTCTTTGACCCCAGCTCAGAAGCAACTGCTGTTGGCGAAAGCCCCCCCCTTGCCCTCTCCATCTTCCAGAGATTCCCCTCAAGAGGAGGATCGCTCCCCCGTGGTGCTGGATGCGTTGCAGTACCTGGCCAACACCCTTCTCAACCTGAACCAGCCGGAAGACCAGCAGCAGCCCTACATTTTGGATTTGGACGGCTATCGGCAGCGGCGTTTGCAGGAGCTGAAGGTTTTGGTTGCCGCTGCTGTGGAAAAGGTGAGGGCCACTGGCCGGGAATACGAGTTTCCCGATCTCTCGGCTGCCGAGCGTCGGCAAATTCATACTCTCTTGAATGACCCTGCCTATGCCGATCTGGAAACTTTCAGCCGTGGCAAAGAGCCTGACCGGCGCTTGGTTATCCGTCGGGCAGCTTCCCCATCTTGAGAGTGGGCAGAGGGCTGGGAACAAGTTGGCCCTCTTGCTACGGTGACGACACGGATCCCGGCTATCCAAAACGTGCGAAAGGGGGCGCAATGTTAAGGCCAATTCGTCTATCCGATCTGCGGCAGATGCCGGATCAAACCCAAGAATTGCAGTTTAGGCAGTTTTTTTCGGGCTTTGAGAGCTTGACCCCTGTGGAGGGATCCCTGGAAGTCAGCCATCGGGGCCATTTTCTCGAAGTGAGTGCTGAAGCTCGTACCATTGTCACCCTCACCTGTCACCGCTGCCTCCAGCAGTTTAACCACCGGCTGCACCTGGAGGTTGAGGAGATCATCCTGATCCGGGATCCCGAACCTCTCCCCTTGGAGCTGGAATTGCAAGACGAAGAAGATCTGCTGGAGAGCCTGCCCCCCAATGGTGAGCTGGATGTCGAAGACTGGATGTACCAGCACCTGCATTTGGAGATGCCCCGCCAGTTGCCCTGCCGTCCCGATTGTCCGGGCATTGCGGTGGAAGCTACAGCACCAACGGCGGATCCCCGCTGGGCAGCCCTAGCTTCTCTCCTGGAAGACTCTCCCTAGCTTTTTTGATGTTGCGCCCACAAGTTCTCTGGCGTTTTGCTCGACCCCACACCGTCTACGGCACCAGCGCCAGCGTGGTGGGCCTCTACCTGTTGGCGGGGTTTGTGGCTGCCGGATCCCTGCAACCGGTTCTCTCGGCGCTGCCCCAGTTGGTCTGGGCTTGGGCGGCCTGTCTGGCGGCCAATGTCTACATCGTCGGCTTGAATCAACTGACGGATATTGAAATCGACCGCATCAACAAACCCCATTTGCCCTTGGCTGCTGGATCCCTGGGTTGGCGACAGGGGGTGGGGATCGTCGTGGGTTGTGGGGTGGCGTCCGTCCTACTGGCCATGGCCGGGATCCCCTACCTGCTGCTGACGGTGCTTTTGAGCAATGGGATCGGCACGGCCTATTCGCTGCCCCCCTTGCGGTTGAAGCGTTTTCCGCTGGCAGCCTCGGCTTGCATCTACAGCGTGCGCGGCTTGATCGTCAATTTGGGCCTTTACAGCCATTTTCAGCAGGTGATGCAGGGAAGGGTCGAGCTTTCAGCCCCGATTGTTTGGCTGACGGGGTTTATGTCGATTTTTGGGCTGGTGATCGCCCTTTTCAAAGATATTCCCGACATGGAAGGGGATCGCCAGTTTGCCATTGCCACCTTCTCGCTGCGCTTTGGGCCAGGGCGGATCTCAAGGTTTTGCATTAGCATTTTGGCCTTGTGCTATCTGGGATTTATCGGGGTGGGAATCTCCTTTCTCCTTGCGGGCAACGGCTTCTGGCTGTTGGTGGGCCATGTGTTGGGGCTGGGGATCCTCTTGGGCTATGGTGTCCATCTGGATCTCAGCCGTCGGGAGGCGATTGTTGGCTATTATCAACTGATCTGGAAGTTGTTTTACTTGGAGTATTTGCTTTACCCTTGGGCCTTTTTCTCTTTTTTCTAGAGCATTTTCCTGGAGGTAACGATCTCCCCAAACTCAGACAGGAAAAAATCTAGAGATACCGCCTCATTTGCACTCGAAAGCGGCCTTTTTTCGTTTCGGCTACCTCTTCGATTTGCAGCCGACCCCGACCGCGAATGGCAATCCAATCCTGAGGGCCAACGGTGTAGCTGGCTTGGGTAATGGGCTTCCAATTGACCCGCACTTCCCCCCGTTGGATTTCTTCCACCATTTTGCTGCGGGAGATGCCAAACCCAGCTGAGGCTACCGCATCCAGGCGCAAAGAGGCTTCCACGCTGGTGATGGATTTGACGCGGGGGGGTTGAATGTTCAACTGGCTCAGGGGGATCCGGCTCACTTTGACAGGCACTGTGCGCACCTGAGTCAGGTTTAGGGTGAGGTAGTCCACCATTTCGGGCACAACGATGGCCTGGGCGCCTGAGTCCCCCAACAGGAGGATGTCTCCCACTTTCTCGCGGGCGATGCCGGCTCCCAAAAGGGCTCCCAGAAAATCGCGGTGGGTGGCCGGGTCGAAGAGAAAGTTGCCTTGAATCTGAATGGCGGCCAATGGGATCCCTTCTTGGTCGGGCTTGGGATCCCGGACATCTAGGCCCACCTCAGAGCGAGCTAGGGCCAAGCGCTGGCGCTCTGCTTGAGGGTACCCTCCCCAAGCCCACACTTGTAGTTCGGTCAAGTTGCACAGCCGAGCTTGCACCTCTGCTATTTCCGGTGGCGAGAGGAAGTCGCTCCAGACCACTTGCCAGGTTTTGAGAGCTTGCTCTCCCAAATCCAAGACCCGTGCCAAGGTTTCTCGATACTCTGCCCCTTGCAACAAATCGGCTCTGGGTAGCATTTTGAGGCGCTTCGACCTTTGTAGTTCAGTCCCGTTTTTCCCATGCTAAGCTAGATAGCCGGAATCGCGGCGGGCGTAGCCAAGCGGTTAAGGCAGAGGATTGTGGATCCTCCATTCGTGGGTTCGAGTCCCATCGTCCGCCCTTGAGGGAAATCGCGAAAATCCAGTCAGGGCAAGGGCTGCAGAGGCCAGTCCATCTATCTAGACCCTGACAAACGAAAACAGACAACACCCTATCTGGACGCAAAAATCGTGAAGGTATTCGTCAAGGTGATCTGGAGCACCTGCCTCTCCCTCTCAAAACAAGCTCTGCTGTGGTCTTTCAGGTTAGGGTGAGCTTCTGGCCCCCTGCATTATTGCTCCGCAACGCCGACGCGAGCAACGTTTTGGGTGTGGGCACAGTATCCTAGTTTGAATCGAAATGACCATGACGCTCTGCTTGCGGATGGACTCACCAAATTTTCGGGCTGGAGGCCCGCACCATAGCCGCAGGCTTGGTGTCGGGAGGAAAGCCCGCCTGCTAGTCAAAGTCTGGATGAGCTACGATAGGCCCATGAGCCAGACTATATCGGTACGTTGCAAGCTGATAGTCCCTGTAGAGTTGCGTCAAGAGATTGACCGCACCTTGCAGAGATTTGCTGACGCTTGTAACCAGATCTTGGATACCGCCAAGCGCGAGAAGTGCTGGAACACCGCCAAGCTGCACCACTTGGTCTATCGACCGGTAAGAGCAGCAACGGGGCTGAAGGCCAACCACGTCTGTCAGGCGCTCCGTCGGGTGATTAGCAATGCCAAGGCGGTGAAGCAAGTCCACAAGTTTCGCCCCACCAGCCTGACCTTGGATGCGCGTACTTTTAGGTACCGAGAGTCTGAACAGACTGTTGGTGTGACTCTGTTGAGCGGGCGAGTCTGGCTCAAGCTCAAGATCGGTGGCTACCAGATAGCGCTTCTGCGAGGCCAGAAGCCAACAAGCGCAACCCTGTCTAAGACCAAGCAAGGGGACTACTACATCAACATTGCTGTTGAGCTGGATACTCCCCCAACCGGCAAGACTCCAAGGGTGATCGGAGTTGACTTGGGCAGGCGAGATATCGCCACCGCTAGCAACGGACGCTCTTGGAGTGGAGAGCACATCCAGGCCGTCCGTGACCGGTTCAGCCGTGTACGTGCCAGGGTTCAATCCAAACGCACTCGCAGCTCTAGGAGGCTGCTGAGAAGGCTCTCTGGGAGAGAACGACGCTACCAGACATGGCTGAACCATAACATCAGCAAAACCTTGGTCAGGGATGCCCAGGCTATTGGTGCGGCACTGGCTTTTGAAGACTTGACAGGCATCAGAGATTGCTTGAATCAGAAGCCTCGGAGCAAGACTGAGCGGCGCAGGACTAACAACTGGGCGTTCTACCAGCTCAGGATGTTTGTAGCCTACAAGGCTGCCATCGCTGGAGTACCTGTGGTGCTGGTGCCGCCTGCCTACACCAGTCAGACCTGCCACAAATGCCTGCACATCCACCCTGAGCGGGGTAAGTCCTACCGCAATGGTAAGTCGTTCAAGTGTGGACACTGCGGGTGGGAAGGGGATGCTGACCATAACGCTGCTCAAGTAATCTCTCTCCTTGGGGCGACTGTAAACTCGCCTGAAATTCCGAAACTTAGCTGCCCCCTGGGGCCGCTGGGGATTGGGATAAAGCCCGCACCCTGCGCATAGCGCGGGTGTCGGGTGGTTTACCAGGACTTTGTCCCGCTATCGCGAACACAGCTCAAGATTAGGGTTCCCACTTCGTCAATGACCCCCGTCCAATCGGCTTCGATCACCGCCGTTGCCTCCGGCATCTCGACAATTGCCGGCCCGCGCAGTTGAAACCCCACACCCATGCGCTGCCGATCGTAGACCGGCACCGAGCACATCCTGCCCCCAAACCATGCCTCTCGCCGACCCTTGAGGGGATCCCCTGGCAAGGGGGGGGGTGCGGTCAAAGGCACGGTGGGTAGGGCCTGCACCGCCTGTAGACGCAACTGAATTGTCTCCACCGGCTGGGCTGAATCTTGCCATCCATAGCGTTGTTGGTGGGCCTGGTGAAACTGCTGTTCCAGATGAGCAATCGGATCCGACAACCGCACTGGGATCCCCAACTCAAAAGACTGGCCGCGATAGCGCAAGTCCAAGCTGAAGTGCAGCGCCGGATCCTGCAGATCGGCTCTCGCCTGGCGGATCAGGGGTTCTGCCCATTGAGCCAGCAGGGATCCCCCTGAATCGGACGCAAGCTGCCGCAGAGGTTGGAGGATGGCCCGCCGATAGTCTCGCCGCAGATCTGCCAAAGCCATTCCCAGCGCCGAGAGCACCCCACAGGCAGCCGGGATCAAGATCGTGCGGATGCCCAGCTCTTCTGCCAAAGCACAGGCATGCATGGGCCCGGCTCCGCCGAAGGCCAACAGGGCAAAATCGGCGGGATCCAAACCCCGCTCCACGCTGATCACCCGCAAGGCCCGCGACATGGCGACATTCGCCAAGGTGCGAATGCCAACGGCAGTTTCCTGCAAGCTCAAGCCCAAGGGATCCGCCAGCGTGGCAATAGCCTGTTCCGCTAGCCCCCGCCGTAGCTGCACCGAGTTGCCCAGCCGCCCGCCATCCGGCAGGTACCCCAGCCAGAGGTTGGCATCGGTAACCGTCGGAGCTGTTCCCCCCCGACCGTAGCAGGCCGGCCCAGGGTTGGATCCGGCACTCTCTGGCCCCACCTGAAGCCCACCGCCGGGCAGCAAATGGGCCAGGGATCCGCCGCCGGCACTGACGGTGTGGATGTCAATTTGGGGCTGTTGCACGGGCAAGCCGCACACCACCGCTGCGGGAGTAACCTGGGGGATCCCATCTTGGATCAAGGCCACATCTGTGCTGGTTCCCCCCATATCGAAGCTGAGCAAGTGGGGGTAGCCACTCAGCCGACCCAGATAGGCCGCCCCGTAAACTCCGCCTGCCGGCCCTGAGAGCAAAGCCACCGAAGCATGGGCCGCCGCCTGAGGGATGGAGGTCACCCCGCCGGAAGACTGCATGATCAAGGGCTGGGGGATCCCTCGCTCCCGACATCCTTGGGCCAAGCGGTGCAGGTAGCCCGCCAGTGCCGGGCTGAGGTAGGCATCGATGGCGGTGGTGCTGAAGCGCTCGTATTCGCGGAACTCCGGCGCCACCTCGCAAGACAGGGAAAGATGTAGCTCCGGGAAAGCCTGTCGCAAGGCCATTCCCAGCCGCTGTTCGTGCTCCGGGTAGAGAAAAGAAAACAAAAACCCCACCCCAATAGCGCGGATCCCATCCCGCTGCACTCGTTCCCCCACCTCCTGCACCACCCGCCGGATTTCGGCATCGGTGAGCGGCTCCAACACTCCGCCCGCGCTGCAGCGCTCCTTCACCTCCAGGCAATGGTGGCGGGGCACCACTGGCTCCGGCTTGGGCTGTGTCAGGTCATACAGAGAGGGGCGGTTTTGACGGGCAATGGCCAGCACATCCCGAAAGCCCGCCGTGGTCAAAAACAGGGTGGGGGATCCCTTGCGCTCCAGCAGCGCGTTGGTGGCTACCGTCATGCCATGACAGAAGAGGTCAACCCAGAGCACCCCCAGCTTGTCCAGCGCCGCAAAGACCCCCTCCTCAGGGCTGGGGGTAGACAGCACCTTCGCCGTCTGCATCTGGCCATCCTGCAAGAGCACCAGATCAGTAAAGGTGCCCCCCACATCGATCCCCAGGCGGGCCAAGCTGCGGCTTGCTTCCGTCTGATCCAGATTGGCCGGATCGAGGTTGCTACCCAACGCTGATGCGACCATGGCTTCCATCGTGCATTTCTTTTGCCTTCTTCTGGGGCCAGCCCTTGGTCGGACTATGGCTATGACGCCTGGCTTTTGTAACGGCAGAGACGGGCTGACCGGCGCCCCTTCGTGTAGCGAGTGTAGCTCAGCAACTTCTGTCTTTTTTGGAGCATGACTCTAGTCAATAATAAGCTCAACTATACTGAAAATAATGTATAATATGTTCAGTACGGATTACTACCAGTTGATCTTTCTGTTTACTTTCGAGTCTGCCAACATGGTAGCCAAAGCAAAGCAGAAAATTGGTAGTAAGACGACACGGAAACTGCGCTTTGGGTATTCTACTCAAAGCTTTGCGGGATACCGCCATTCTGTTTGGACTCCGTCCCGCTAACGCGAATGGAAACAAACAGAATGCCATCGCTGCATAGTTGAACAGTGATGTTCAGCAGTGTTCAGCGTAAATGTATCAGTTTGGAATAGTCACCACCTCTAGCTCGGAAGTCCATCGTTGCCTTTCACCAGCCCTGCCCGAACGGCATCCAAGAACTGGCGGGCAGTGCGACCGGAAAAGCCGTTTTGCTGTTGGGCCCAGATTAAGGCCTGGCGGCGCAGGGCATCCAGAGATTGGGTGAAACCCAGCCGCTGGGCCAAGTGTTCTACGGTTGCCAGGTAATCTCCCTGGGTGAAGGGGGTGAAGGTGAGGGTGAGGCCGAAGCGATCCCGCAGCGACAGCTTTTCCTGGACCGTATCCCAGGCGTGGACTTCTTGATCTTGGGGATTGGGACGGTCGCCGAAAAACTCGCGGATGAGATGGCGGCGGTTGCTGGTGGCATAAAGGCGCACGTTGGGGGGCGGCGCAACGAGATCCCCCTCCAGGAGCACCTTGAGCTGCTTAAACTCGGTTTCCTCTGCCTCAAAGGAGAGATCGTCCACAAACAAGATGAAAGGCAACACCTGCGCCCGCAGCTCTGCCAAAATCTCCGGCAACTGAACCAAGTCAGTTCGTCGCAGCTCCAATAGGCGCAACCCCTGCGGGCCGTAGCGGCGCAACAACGCCTTCACCAGGGAAGACTTGCCCGTACCCCGCGCCCCGTAGAGCAACACATGCAAAGCCGGATCTCCCCGCAGCAGCGCTTCGGTGTTGGCCGCCAACTGCTGTTTCTGCCGTTCGTAGCCGTAGATCTCCTCCCAGTCAGACAGATCGGGAGCAGGGATCCCTTCTAGCCCTGCTGGCCCCCAGCGAAAGGCCCAGTAGCGACCACAGAGCCCTACCCCCCTTTGGCGGTAGTGGGCAATTAAGGTCTCCAAGCTCTGGCCCCAATCGGCAAAAGAGCGGGGATCCCAGCCAGCGCTATCGGTTTCCCCATCGGGCCAGGGGATCCCCAACCCCAACGCCTGCATCTGCTCGGCAATGGTCTCCTGACTGTCCGCTAGGGTTTGCAGACAGCGCAGGTCGTGGCGGGCAGCCTGCATCAGAGGCTCTGGGATCCCTTGGGATCGCAGCGCCGCGCGGGAAAAGGGGTTATCTGCCCAGCCAATCTCCCGGATCAGCCATTGCCGCCAGCTCAGGCCCTGCCGGGCCAACTGCTCAAACCAGCGCCCGTAGGCCGCCCAGCACGGCAAGGGATCCCCACTCATCAACTGCTGGATTAGCTCCTGCCAGGCTAGGGCTAGGGGGTGGGTGCAGATGTCCCGGAATACCAGCAGCTTGGCCGCTGCTTCTGCTGCTTCTTGGAGGGGGGTCATCGCTTGAAGCCGCTCTAACTTGGCGTTGCTTATCCGCTCCCTAGGGGAGGAGACTGGGGGTAGTTGCGTTAACAACACGGAGCGCTTGAGTTACCTGGCATTGTCCCGCCGGCCCAGTTCATAGAGGCCTCCGCCGACGCAGGCGATCAGGCCGCAGGAGACGGCCCAGCTTTTGCCCAAGGAGATCTCCGTCAGGGCTACCACCAAGCCTGCTGCCAGCAAAAAGGGAAGGGTGCTCAGCAAGGAAGCCAAAGCTCCACTGGGATCCCATAGCAATTGCTTTTCCCAGCTCTCCTGCAGCTTTTGATGCAGCGGCGAAAACCCCCACATTAGCCCTAAGCCCCACAGAGCCGTGGCGGCCCATAAAGAGGGGCGAAGCATCTCCCAGCCCACAAGTCCAACCCCAACGGGATCCACCGGTCAACTCCCAACCCTGCCTTTCTAGGCTAGCGGGATTGGGCCCAATCGGTGGCGGTAATGGTGGTGCCAGGAAATTGAATGGGGTTGCCCAAGCTCTGGATTTGGGCCTGGAGAGCCGGCAACAGCCGCAAATCCAAAAGCGGCTCCTCCACGATCTCCGCCGGGATCAGATCCCGCTCCAGGGCAAAGTGGGCCGTGTGGCCGGCGGCGGTGCCAATGGCCCATTCCACCGGATGCACCCGGTAGGAGGCACTGGCAATGCGGCTGGTGGCGATATTTTTGTTGCCGGCTAGCAGATTGTCAATGCGCTGGGGGATCAGAGCCCGCAGGGGGATCTGGTAAGGGTAGCTGGGGGCCTGCGCGTCTTTGTTGTTGCTGGGGGGCAGGGAAAAACCCGGCAGCAGGCAGTCGTGAAAGTCGATGGGGTACTGGCCCACCCCCACCGAGTCGTAGAAGATGAAGGGCCGCCCGCGGTTTAGCTCCGATTCCCGTGTGGTGATGTCCGACTCGTAGATGGTAAATCCTTCTGGGTAGGAGAGGCTGGGCCGACCAATGATGCGCCGCGACTCGCGGATATAAGGGTACTTGGAGAGGCCGCTGGCAGTTCCCATGGGGGTATTGGGCCCCCGTAGGTAGGCATAGCGCAAGTAGAAGTCTTTTTGAAAGTTGGGATCCTCCTGTTGCAGGAGAAAATCCGTCCTTCCCGCCACCAGCCAGTAGAAAAAGCCCTTAGCATGCTGCTCAGCTCGCCGCAGGGCTTCCACCCGCAGGCCCCCCATCCAGCCGCCCGGCTGCAGTTGGCCTGAAGCCTGCAACTGCTCGTGGGTGAGGATGAAATTCTTATCCGGCCCTGTGATGCGCCAGTCGTTGCCCCAAGTCCAGTT
This sequence comes from Thermostichus sp. MS-CIW-41, assembly GCF_054058915.1. Taxonomy (NCBI): domain Bacteria; kingdom Bacillati; phylum Cyanobacteriota; class Cyanophyceae; order Thermostichales; family Thermostichaceae; genus Thermostichus; species Thermostichus sp. MS-CIW-41. The sequence goes on along the minus strand of NZ_JBSSBO010000009.1, from coordinate 73,996 downwards.
CTGCATGGATTGATCCCCCACCCGAATGGCCTCTTCCCCAAAGCCGAACACCTGCCCCCGGATGCGGCGGTAGGTGAAGATCAGCGCAAAGTTGAAGCGAGGGTGTTCGTAACTGTAGTAGGGGCCGTGCAGGGGATCGTTGTAGAACTCCGGCTTGACCGGCACCTGCGGCACGGGGAAGCGCTCCATGACAAAGGTGTAGGTGAAGCCCTGGGTACAGTAGGGATCCACATAGGGCTTGGAGCTGGGTTCCCAGCGGCTTTGGCCATCAGTTCCCAGGCGGTAGGGCACCCGCGCCAAGGGCAGCAGCTCGCCGGTTTCAGTAGCGTCGATCACCACCCAGGGCAGGGTTTTGTCTTGGCGTTCTGGCGGCGGCTCAAAGCGCAGGATCTCCTTGTCCCAGTCCTCGGTGGGTTCTAGACGATAAAAATCGAGAAAGTAGCTGGAGAGATCCCCTCGATTCTCTGGCTGGACGCTGGCGTGTTTGGGGATGTTGCGGATGGCCTGCACGCTGCGGATTTGGTAATCCGCAATCTCCAAGTCTTTGACCACCGTCTCCGTAAATAGCCGCAACTGCCCCGACTGCAGATAGGGATCCAACATCTCCCGAATCACCTGGTGGCCCACCTGAGGGGAAAAGCAGAGCACGCTCACCCAGCATTTGCCCGGATTGGGATCCCCGCCGTATTTTTCCCGTACCCGCCGGCGAAACTCGCTGTAGCCTTTGGGGAAGATGTCATTTTCTCGTTGCAGGGGTCGCTCGTCCAAAGCGGAGACTCCCTGGGCGCTCACCTGCCCCCCGATCCAATCGGTGATCTCCGTCATGCACACCTGCCGGCCCAGTTGCAGCGCGTCATAGGCCGCCGCCACCCCCCCCAGCCCACCCCCGGCAATGAAGATCTCACAGGGGATGCGGGTTTCCGGCAAGGGCTGGGCCAGAGCCGCTCCGGCGCCCAGGATCCCTGCTCCCAAGGCTACCCTGCTCCACCCCGGAAGGTTGACCTGAAGTTTCATCGAATGAGCCTCTCCCCACCCACGCTCTGGCTTAGCCTTTTGGACTTTCCGGCAACCTCTATCATGGGAGAAAGCCTTGGGGATGCTCATGCCGGATTCCACCTTTGTCATCACCACCCCCATCTACTACGTCAACGCCGCTCCCCACATCGGCAGCGCCTACACCACCCTGGTGGCGGATGCCATTGCCCGTTACCATCGCCTGCGGGGCAAGGATGTGCTGATGGTGACGGGAACCGACGAGCACGGCCAGAAGATCCAGCGCACCGCCGAAGAGCGCGGCATTCCCCCTCAGCAGCACTGTGACGAGATTGCGGCTCAGTTTGCCCAGCTTTGGCAGTTGCTAGACATCCGCTACGACCGCTTTATCCGCACCACCAACCCTCGCCACAAAGCCATTGTGCGGGAGTTTTTTCAGCGGGTTTGGGATCAGGGGGATATTTTCGTTGGGCGGCAGCAGGGGTGGTACTGCGTTGCCTGCGAAGAGTTCAAAGACGAGGCCGAGCTGCTGGAGGGAGGATTTTGCCCCCTGCACCCCACCAAGAAGGTGGAGTGGAAAGACGAGGAAAACTACTTCTTTCGCCTCTCCCGCTACCAAGAAAAGCTGGAGGCCCTCTATGCCGAGCAGCCGGAGTTTATCCAACCAGAAAGCCGCCGCAATGAGGTGATTAACTTTGTCAAGCAGGGCCTGCGGGATTTTTCCATTTCTCGCCCCAGCGTCTCCTGGGGGATCCCTTTTCCGGCAGATCCCGGCCAAACCCTTTATGTTTGGTTTGATGCCCTGATCAACTACATCAGTGCTGCTTTGGATCCTGACGACGAGCCCACCTTGGCAAATGCCCTACGCCGCTACTGGCCTGCGGATGTGCACCTGGTGGGCAAGGATATTGTCCGCTTCCACGCCATTTACTGGCCGGCCATGCTCATGTCCGCAGGTCTGCCCCTGCCCAAGCAGGTGTTTGGCCACGGCTTTCTCACCAAGGATGGCCTCAAGATGAGCAAAAGCCTGGGGAACACAGTGGATCCCTTTGAGCTGGTGCAGCAATACGGCGCCGATGCCGTGCGCTACTACTTCCTGACGGAAATCGAGCTGGGCAAGGATGGCGATTTTAGCGAGGGCCGCTTTATTGACGTGCTCAACGCCGATCTGGCCAACGACCTGGGCAACTTGCTCAACCGCACCCTCAACATGCTCAGGAAATATCAATCCGACTACCGCGTTCCCGCCGTCGGGATCCCTGCAGATCACCCCCTCAAAACCCTGGCCGAGCGCCTTGCCCCGGCAGTGGCCGACGCCTACGAGCGGCTGGATCCCAGCTCTGCTGCCCGCAAAGCTCTCAGCTTAGCCCAGGCCAGCAACAAATACCTTGATGAGCAGGCCCCTTGGACGCTGCACAAACAAGGGCAGGGGGAACGGGTGGCCCAGATCCTCTATGCCGTTCTGGAAAGCGTGCGCTGGGTGGCAGTGCTGCTCTCGCCCCTCATTCCCGCTCTCAGCCTCAAGATCCTGCAGCAACTGGGGTTCTCCCTCGCCGACACCCTGCAACTGCGCTGGGATCCCGATGCGACTTGGGGCCAGCTTCCCCCCGGGCAAGAGCCCCAGCTTCCTACGCCTGTCTTTCAGAAGATCCTGAGGAACGCCTAGGGATTGGCGATGTCCGGTCGGGAAGATTGGGCAGCGGCTTGGGATCCCTCTGGTGTGGCTCCGCCGGCAAAAGGGCGGTCACCTCCCAGGGGAAGTGTTGATGAAGCAGCGGAGAAAGAACGGTTGGATGGGTCGGATGGGCGCAGCCGCGGGTTGTGAATCGCGCCAGTGGTGGGGGGCACTTCGCCGGACAGCGTCTGCCAGGCTGCCCGTACCCCTGCCCAAAAGCTGCGGATATTGACTTGGGCGCCCTGGGCTTGGGTGCGTGCTCCTTCGATGGAGCGGTTGACCTGCTTCACCACTTGCCCAGCCCCTTTCACCCCTTCGTCGAGGCTGTCGGCAATCTCGCTCACTTCCAGGCTGGTCAGGCGCAGGGCCTCCAGCGTGGGCGGCAATTCCCGCAGCAGCGTGTCGAAAAAGCGCTCCACGCTCTGGGCAGCTCGACCCAGTTGAATGACGGCAGGTAGTAGGGTCAGGATCACTGCCAAAATGCCCACTGCTACCAGGCCTACCGAGAGGCCGAGCCAAAAGACCGGGTCGTTCATCCCGCCGCCTCCTCCCCATCCCGAGCTTCTAGGTCAGCTTCTTCCCCGCCAAAGGGACGCGAGTTCTGGGCTTGGAGCAGCTCCCTTCGCTTCTGCAACATGGCTTCTTTGCCCACCGCCACTGCCTGCTGCAGCCGCAGCAGAGCCTCATCCAAACTGCGTTGAGCAGCGTCGAACAACTTTTCCGATTGATATTGCAGACTGCTGGTCACATCTTCTGCCACCTCTGGCAGGGCCTCTGCCGATTTCTTCAGCAGTCGCCGCGTCTCCCGTCCGCTGCGGGGAGCCAAGAGCAGGCCAATGGCGGTGCCCACAGCAGTTCCCAGCAACAGCCCACCGATAAACGCACCAGTCCGGTTTTCAGCCATGCTTTGCCAGAGTTGAGTTGGATACGGGTGGCCCCGAAACCAGACTACCTTAAGATCTCGCGGGAAGATCTCGCGGGATCGGCGGGCTTGCCGCGCGCCGGGTCAACTGTTCCTAGAGAATCCGCAGGGGATCCACATCTATGCTGACGCGGATCCCTTGGGGGAGATGGCCAATGGCGGCCTGGATCTGCGCAGCCAGCTTCGGGCGATCCCAATCTTGGTCGGGCAGTTGCTTCAGCAGGATCTGCCAGCGGTAGCGTCCGGCAACCCGCTCCACCTGGGCCGGCCCCGGCCCCAACACCTCTGCCGGGATCCCCTGTAGGCGTTCGGCCACCCGATGGCAATAACGCTCCAGGGCTTCCAGGCGGGTGCTGCTCAAGCGGATCAAAATCAAAGCTCGGTGGGGAGGATAGCCCCCCTCTCGCCGTTGTTGCAGTTCTGCCTGCAAGAAGCCCTCGTAATTTTGGGCCAGTACCGCCCTCAAAATCGGGTGCTCCGGCAGATAGGTCTGGATAATCGCCTGTCCCGGCAGGGATCCCCGGCCCGAGCGCCCTGCCACCTGGGTGAGCAGTTGAAAGCTGCGCTCGCCGGCGCGATAGTCGGCTTGGTGCAACAGCCCATCGGCGGCCATCACGCCCACCAAGGTTACCTGGGGTATGTCCAGCCCTTTGGTGAGCATTTGCGTGCCCACCAGCACCTGGGCCTTGCCGCTGCGAAACTGCTCCAGCAACTCTCGATGGGATCCCTTGCGGCGGGTGGCGTCGCTGTCGTAGCGCAAAATCGAGAGCTGGGGCCAATGCTGGTGCAGCACTTCCACCACTTTTTGGGTGCCGGTGCCGAAGTGCTTCAGGTAGGGGGATCCACAGGCGGGGCAGCGCTGCGGATGGGGTTGGCGGGCGCCGCAGTAGTGGCAGCGCAGTTCCTGCCCGCCGAGATGGGCCAGATGAAAGGTGAGAGAAACATCACAATGCTCGCAGGTGAGGACAAACCCGCAGCTACGGCACAAGACGAAGGTGCTGTGGCCGCGGCGGGGGACAAAGAGAATGGCCTGTTCCCCTCTGTCCAGCGTCTGCTGCAGGGCCTGGTGTAGACGGCGGCTGAGGATGCTGCGGTTGCCGGCTTGGAGCTCCTGGCGCATGTCCACCAGCTCCAGTTGGGGCAGGGTGGCCGGGATCCCAGCTTGGGGGATGCGCTGCGGCAGGGCCAGCCGGATCCACCGCTGCGGATCCTGCAGATGGGCGGCATAGGTTTCCACCGCTGGGGTTGCACTGCCCAGGACCAGGGGACAACCGGCCAGCTCGGCCCGCCACTCGGCCACCTGACGGGCGTGGTAGCAGGGCTGGGGCTGATCCTGCTTGAAGCTGTCGTCGTGCTCTTCGTCCAAGACGATCAGGCCCAGCTTGGACAAGGGGGCAAACACCGCCGAGCGGGTGCCGATCACCACTTGGGGGGTGGAGGACAGCATCTGCCGCCAGGTGTCGTAGCGCTCGCCTTCCGAGAGGCCGCTGTGGTAGGCCCACACCTGGGATCCCAGCCGCGCCCGAAACCGATCCATCAGTTGCGGGGTAAGGCCGATCTCGGGCACCAGCACCAGCGCCGACCGTCCTTGCTGCAGCACCTGGGCGATCACCTGCAGGTACACTTCCGTTTTCCCAGAACCGGTGACCCCGTGCAGTAAAAACCGCTGGAACCGGCCCAAAGCTTGCCGGATCGCCTCTACCGCCTGGGCCTGGGCGGCCGTCAAGGGCCTGGGCGGATCCCGCCACCCCGGCAGGCTGGCATCTCCCAGCCGCAGCAGCGGTCGTTCGTAGAGATGGACACGGCCCTTGCGGGCCAGCCCCTGCAACACGGCTCGGCTCACCCCGGCCAGGCGCTCCCACTCGGTGAGCAGCAGCTCTCCCCCCTTCTGCTTGAGAATCTGCAGCGCCTTCTGCTGAGGGAGGCTCAGCCCCTCTGGAGAGTCGTCGGCCAGACTGGCGGCCAGTTGGGTCCTCACCCTGCCCCCCTGTTGCTCCTGCCAAAAGCTCTCCACCCAACCCCGTCGCTGCAGTTCCCGCAGGGCGAGGGCGGCAGTGGGCACCTGCTGTTGCACATAGCGCCAAGACAGCTCTCCCCCTTTGGCCTGAAGCAGCTGCAGCAGGGTTTGGGCAGCCGGCGAACATTCCTCCCCTTCGGCAGGGAGCCTGAGCAAGCGGACACGCCGCTGAGAACGGCTGAGCAAGCCGGGGGGCAATACCGTGCGCACCACCTGGGCCAGAGGGGTGAGGTAATAGTCGGCCACCCGCTGCAGCAGGGGCCAGAATTCTTTGGGCAGGATCCCTTTGGCCACCACCGCCTCGATCTCCCGCACCGACTGCGGATCCACCCCTGCCGGCAGCTCGGAGCGCCAACCCAAGGCCACTGCCCCCGCCATTTGCTGACCAAAGGGTACGCTGAGCAGGTCGCCCGCTTCTGGCGCGGATCCCTCTGGCACACGATAGGTAAAGCAACCCCCCAAATGGGGATGATCCACCCACACTTCCAGCCAGCGGGGAGGAACAGTCTGCAACACGGGATCCCTCACGGACGGGGCAGAAACCTCGGCAGATCGACCGCCCGCTTGCTTGCCCGAGACGGTAGAGGTTGGGCCAGGGGCTGAATTGTAGGCTTGGCAGCAGGGGTTGGAGACAGAGCCTGGCCAAGGGACTCTGTTCGCGTGAGGGCGCTGGAGGTATCGGCCCGAGGTGGGACATCCAAGCCTTTGCGTTCCAAAGCCGCCTTCAAGCTCAGCACATGCATCTGCTGCTGCTCGTATTTTTCTCGGAGAGAGCGGTTTTCTTCCCACAGGGCAGCACGCTCCCCTTGCAGGGCTTTGATCTGCTCTGCTTGCTTCTCCAGTTGCGTGGACAAGGTTGCAATTTCTTCTTGCAGATGGAGAATGGTTGCCTGCGCAGAGCGCAACTGTGGCTGCCAGTCGGGTTGGGCGGCCAACTGCTCCAAGGCAGCCTGCAACTGCCGCTCCATGGCGGAGAGATGCTGCTGGGCTTGGGCGTACTGTTCCTGCAGATGGCGGTGCTCTTGCTGCCAACGGGTAACTTCCGCCTGGGCTTGAGAGAGGGCCACTTGCAGCGCTTCGGCCTGGGCCTGCCACTGCTGTTGAAGCTGTTGCTGCGCCAGGGATCCCTGGCGCAGATGCTCCTGCTGAGCTTGCAAAGCCGCCAATTGAGCTTGGGCTTCGGCCAGGGCTGCTTCTAGCTCTTGCCGTTGTTCCCGCCAGCGCTGCTCGGCCTCGGCTTCTGTCTCGGCATAGCCTGCCAAACGGGCCTCGAGGTGTTCCCGTTGCTCCTGCCAGGCTGCCTGTTGGTCGCTGTACAAAGCTCGCAGGCTGCTCAGCTCCGCCTGAGTTTCGGCAATTTGAGTGCGGGCCAGAGAAAGCTCTGCCTTAAAGCGTTGCAGCATTTCCACCCGCTTTTCCGCCACATCCTGGGCTTCCAGCAGAGAGGCCTGCAGCTCCTGCTGGCGCTGTTCCCATTGACGGCGCTCCTGAGCGTGGGCCAAGCGTAGCTGCTCAATCTGCTCCTGCAGGGCCTCGATATCCTGCCGCTGCCGTTCATTTAAGCGTTGCCGAGCAGCAAGCTGAGCTTCCTGATCCGAGATCTGGACTTTCTGAGCCGCCAAAGTCTGCTGCAACTGTTGCAAGAGATGCTCCCGCTCCTGCAGCGCCTTCTCTTGTTCGGCCACCTTCTGGTGCAAAGCCTGCAGTTGTTCCTGAAGAACTCGCCGCTCTTGGAGCTCGGCTTCGGCTTTGAGCAGACGGCTCTCCAAGGGCTGTTGCTGCCTCAGGGCCAAATGGCGCTCCGTGCTGGGATCCGGCTCGGATGCTGAACAGCCCGCATGAGTCTCTGAAAGGATGGGATCCGAGTCACCTGAAGAGGGAGCACGCATAGATTGAAGGAGAGATGAAGAAGCGGGAGCAAATGATAAAGTTCCCTGCAGTATAGAGAGATTTTTGGGCGGGTTCAAGCCAGAAGGGTGATCTTGTAAAATCTCCTGCTGCTCCGCACGGCGCGGAGTGCTATCGGCCTGTTTTGGCCGCGCTCTTGCTTCTGAGGTTCCCAAATCCCCGGACTGGGCAGAAGGGCTTGGCTTACTTTTTTTCGGCCGCGAGGCCCGATCCCGACCGGAAGAGGTCTCCCCTTGCTTGGGCGTGCTCTGAGAGTCTGCCACCTTGCCCCCTTTCATCGCCCACAACACCCACCCCCGCCATCACGGACAGATGGCCCCACCATTCTAAACTGAGTCTAAATCTAAATCGACTCGGTCTCAATCCAAGCGTCTCTGCTGAGTGTAGAGGAGTCCCGCCCGTGCTCGGAGCTCCTGGCAGACGCAGGTCGGCTTCATCGTTGCAGGGGCAAATGCGAGGACTCGCTTCCACTGGCCCGAACAGGGCAGCCAGCGAGCCTGCGGAAAACCGTCTTATCTTTGTCCTTCATTTTGCGATACTGCTAGGGGTGATGTTGAGAATGACCGCACGATGGCGATGCAAAATGGAGCCAGGGATCCGCTTCAACTTCCTCAACGGCAGACAAACTCGGCGGGATCCCAGTTGTGCCTTGCCTGTTCTGCTCCCTGTGGCCTACTGTTGAGCCTGCTCTGGGTTGTCCCTGCTCTTGCTCAGCCGGAATCTCCCAGCTCCGCTGCCTCTGCTCTGCCCAACAGCCGCGAAATCCTCACCCCCCCACCCCCCCCCACCCTATCGATTCCCTCCAACCCTGCTGACTCCACCCCTGCGGCTGACCTGACTCTAAAGGGGGCTTTGACGGCTGAAGAATTGGTGGTGCCCCAATCCCCCTTGCAGGTGCGCATCGAGCGAAGGGAGGGCTTGTCTTTGGAAGAAGCTCTGGAGATCGCCGTTGCCCAGAACCCGGCTGTGCAGCAGGCCAGACTGACTGTCGAGCGGGCCGAGGCCGGGGTAGCTCTAGCTCAAGCTGCCTTTGCTCCCACCCTCTCCAGCCGTGCCAACTACCAGTACAGTGAGGCTCCCTCTCCTGGTGGTGGGCCAAGGCGCGAATCCCACACCCTCTCGGCCAGTGTGGTGCGGGTGGAGTATACCGCCTTTGACAGTGGCCTCAGGGAGCAAAACCTGAAGCTGGCCCAAGAAGCGCTGCGCATCGCCCAACTGCAACTGGAGCAAACGCTGCAGACGGTCAAACAAGCTGTGGCCAACGCCTACTACGATCTGCAAAGCGCGGACGCCAGGGTCGCCATCAGCCAAGCTGCCGTTGAAAGCTCTGAAGCTACTCTGCGGGATGCTCAAGCTCGAGAACGGGCCGGGCTGGGTACCCGCTTTGAGATTCTCCAGGCAGAGACGGAATTGGCCAACAATCGACAAACCTTGCTGGCGGCTCAAAACACCCAGCAACTGAATCGCCGCCGCCTGGCCGAACTGCTGAATTTCCCCAGCCCCACCGACGTGTTGGCCAGCGACCGCATTGAGCCGATGGGGGAGTGGGATCTCAGCCTGGAAGAGACCATCATTGCTGCCTTTGCCCAACGACAGGAATTGGAGCGCCGGCGCCGAGAATTGGAGCAGGCCCAAAGCCGCCTGCGCCTGGCACAAGCCCGCAATGGCCCCCGAATTGGCTTGTTCGCCAGCCTCGATGCCGTTAACGATTTCAACGCCAGCCGCAACAGTTTTGATGTTGGCTATTCGGTGGGAGCCAATTTCAGCTTGACTTGGTTCGATGGAGGAGAAGCGGCTGCCCAAGCCCGCCAAGCCCAGATCGATGGACAGGTGGCCGTGAGCAACTTCGTCGGCACCCGCAATGAAATCCAGCGGGGGGTGGAAGAAGCCTTCCTGACCCTCAGCTCCAGCCGCGAACAGATCGACTCGGCCAAAGTGGCAATTGCCTCAGCAGAAGAGAGCCTGCGCTTGGCCCGGCTGCGCCTGCAAGCGGGGGTGGGCACCCAAACGGAGGTGATCAATGCTGAAGCTGCCCTCACCACTGCCCGTGGCAACCTTTCCAATGCTGTAATCGCCTACAATCGCGCCCTGGTACAACTGAAACGGGCCATTGGCAGCCTTTGACTTGAGCCTTTCTCCCTCACTCCCAGCCCTTCTTCCAAAAGGAGAGGGGTGCTATGGATACCGCGACGAAACAGTTCTATTCCAACTTGAGCTGTTGTGACATACTCCCGCACTCATGCTGACGCAAAGCGCTCCGCGCCGCTAGCGCGAAAAGGACATTTAGCTCCATCTGCAGATCCCGCGCCGGGACAGGGTCAGCTTCCAGTCTTGCTGCCCATCTCGGCAGCTTGGATCAAGGCCCTGGCTCGCTGTTGATCCAACTTGGCTTGCAAGCGCTCTTGCTTGTCGCTGCTGGTATTCAAAACTTTGCTGGCTTCGTCCAAGAGGGCCTGAGCCGCTGCCTTATCCACTTTTTCACCCCGCTCTGCTCGGTTGACCAGGACGGTTACCTCGTTGTTTTCGACTTCTGCAAATCCGCCCATGACCGCAATGGCCAACCACTTTCCATCGGCTTTGACCCGCATAACGCCATTGCCGATGGCGGTCAAGAGGGGGGCGTGCCCGGTGAGAATGCCCAATTGGCCCGAAGTAGCAGGGAGGATCACTTCCTCGCTGGGGGCATCCCAAACCGTGCGGTCGGGGGTAATCACACGAACCATCAGCGTCACGACAGATCTCCTGAGGGCTTGAACACTTTCGCGTCGGCGGTGCGGAGCACCCTGGTTTCGATCCTACCGGATCCAGATCCCTGCAGCTTTGCCGGGTTCTCCTTTTGTCTCTTCTCTCGAGGCAGCCACACTTAACCTGTGCATAACTTTGCCTTTACCTCAGGCTGGAAGGCAAGCGCTAAGGTGTTGTCGGGAACACTTATCTGATACATTTACGCTGAACACTGCTGAACATCACTGTTCAACTATGCAGCGATAGCATTCTGTTTGTTTCCAACCAGAATGGCGGTATCCCGCAAAGCTTTGAGTAGAATACCCAAAGCGCAGTTTCCGTGTCGTCTTACTACCAATTTTCTGCTTTGCTTTGGCTACCATGTTGGCAGACTCGAAAGTAAACAGAAAGATCAACTGGTAGTAATCCGTACTGAACATATTATACATTCATTATTTTCAGTATAGTTGAGCTTATTATTGACTAGAGTCATGCTCTCACCCCCACCTCAGCATTGACGGCCAGACCATTGCTGTTGGTTTGTAGAAGGGAGCCCAACGACCGGTGCGCCCAGTTTCCCTAGCGGAGCCAGCTTATGCCTGAAGCAATGCCTAGCCATTTTGCTGCCGGCCTGTCCACACGGGAGCGCCAGCTGCTGGAAGACCTCTACCGAAGCCGCAGTTTATCTCCCTACACTCCTGGCCAGGTTATCCCTCTGTTTCCTGAGGAATGGGTGATCGTCTGTCGGGGCGTGGTACAGTTGACCACCCTCTATCCCAATGGCGGTGAGGCGTTGTTGGGGTTTGCCGGCCCCTCCATGCCCCTGGGATCCCCTCTGACGATGCTGGATCCCTACCAAGCTAAGGCTTTGACGGCAGTTGATGTGCTGCGGCTGCCGGCAGCAGAGGTGGAAGCCTCAGAGATCCTGAGTCAAGGGCTGCTCAAGCAGGTGGTGCGTCGGCTGCGCCAAACCGAAGCATTGCTCGCCTTGGCCGGACGGCGGCGGGTAGAGGATCGGCTGCGCCAGTTGCTCTCCCTTTTGGCTGTGGAGCTGGGATCCCCGGTTGCAACAGGGGTGCGCCTGCAAGTGCGCCTTACCCACCAGGACTTGGCCAATGCCATCGGCACTACCCGGGTCACCATTACCCGTCTCCTAAACCGCTTTCGCCAGCAGGGCTGGGTTGCGGTGGACAAAAACCGGCACCTTGTCATCAAACTCGCCCACGCTCCGTAAAACCTTTAGAAACTGAGCAGGATCTGCTCCTAGGGCATGGCTGAAAGCTGGCAGTTTTTGGCTCGTAGTTAACTGCTGGGAGATGGAGCTGACGGGAGTCGAACCCGTGTCCGAGATGGGTACTGAGGGATCACTCATTCACAGGTTTAGCCTCTTTGACCCTCGAGGCGGGGATCGCCGTTTGGATCCCGGCGATGGGAGTTCTCCGCCTAATCTTAGGCTCTCCCTCGACGGAGCCGGAGTAGAGAGCTGCACCCGTTGGGGTTGTGATCCGCCCACTTAACGGGGTCGTGAGCAGATCCTCGAGCTCAGAGTAAGTTTTCGGTTACTGAGCCTTAGGCAGCCAAAGCAGCTGCTTTACGAGCAAAGGGTACGACGTTGTTCGCACGTACTGTTTTGAGCCTGGTGGTAACGGGATAAGCTCAATCCCGACCTGCCTCATGAACCCATGTTCGCCACCCCGTCGAAACCGTTACAGCCCCAGGGTTGACTTGAGTCCAGCATAGCAAGATTTTTGGGGATACGGCCAGAACCTTTGCGAATGTGACAGAAGCTTTGCTAATATGAAGAAGCTGCAAACTTGGGTCGGTAGCTCAGCGGTAGAGCACTCGGCTTTTAACCGATTGGCCCAGGGTTCGAATCCCTGCCGACCCATGTCAGTCTTCTTCTTCCAAAATGCGAGGCACCTTGAAGAACATGTCAGCTCGATCAGGGGCGTTGGCCAGGATCCCTTCGATATCCGGGTAGGGCTCGACTTCATCGGGGCGGGTGGGCAGTTCCATGTCCAGGACGTGAAAGGTGGGCTCTACCCCCTCCGTGTCCAGCTCCTTCAGTTGCTCCACATAGGCCAAGATGTCTGCTAGCTGCTCTGTGAACTGGATCTCTTCCTCCTCGGTCAGCTCCAGACGAGCCAAGTGAGCAACATGTTGGACTTCTTCCCGTTTCAGCATCCTCTCCTCCGGCTCCCAGATTATCGACTTGACTTAGCCCAGGGTAGCCGAGATCAACCGTTCGCGTTAACGGAACGGAGTCCTTCTGCAGGAAAGCTCAGTACACCTCCAGGTTGGCGCGCCCGGTGGTTTTCAGCCAGTTTTGGGCCTCGATGTAGTTGTTGGGGGCAATGCGAATGGCCCGAATCCAGTACTGGGCAGCCTCGTTGAACAGGGCCTCTGCTGTTTCCTCATCCCCGGCTTGCAGGCTCAGCTCGCCCTTGTGGTGCAGCAATACGGCAATGTTGTTCAGGGCAGAGCAAAGTCTTGGGTTTAACTCCAGAGCTTGGTGGTAGTGGTCGAGGGCTTTGTCAAGCTCGCCGTTGCTCTGGTAGATCAGGCCCATGTTGTAGAGAATGTAGCTGCGGTCTTCTTCCCCTTGCTCGAGGGCGAGGGCTTCTCTGTAGTTTTCTAGGGCCTCGGCGTATTCTCCTTCGCTCTGAGCGGCCATGCCATCCCGGTAGTAGGCAAAGGCTTTCTTTTCCTCGGAACTCACCCCTGGCAGCAGTTTCAGAATTAGATCGGCCATGACGGTGAAGGTCTTGTCAATGAAGTTGTCGTTCTTCATGCTGCGCGGCATGGCTGACCCCTTTTAAGTTTAGGACTAAGGATCTCTACTCTTGCGTTGTATCACGCCCAAGGCGGGATCCGAAACACAACCCCGTACTGCCCGCCCCACCTCTGGTGAGGTTTTTGCTATGCCTGCGGGAGGGGAACTGCAACGCTGCTGCAACGAGGCTGCGAACGGCTTGGCCAAGGAACTTCCGAGCCTGTTAAGACCGTGTCGAGGAGCGCTTGCTCAGGCGCACAGGATGCCACTGCACGGTTTCGCCGGGGGAAACTTCGATCTCACAGGCGGTGTCGATCAGCCGCTGTGCCTGCGCTTGAGGGGTGGGATAGCGGGCCAGATCTGCATCCACCAGGTGGGGATGCTCCTGCAACAGCCGCACGAGAAACTCCTGCAATTCCTCAGGGCTGAGAAATTGCTCCGGCAAGCCCGGTATCAGCAGCACATAGTGGTTGGCAGCACGCAACAGTTCCGGTTCAGAGTCTGACATGGTGTGGGGTTGGGCGTCTTTTTTCCATCATGAACCAACGGGTTGCGCCTCTCTTGATATCCTGAAAAAGACTTTCCTTGCTCTTGTCCTCCGTCTTGTTGGCGTTTGAGATTTGCTTTCCCTATGGCCAAGCCGCGCACCCTCTCCGGCATTCAGCCCTCTGGCGAACTGCATTTGGGCAACTACTTGGGGGCAATTAAAAACTGGGTGGCCGAGCAGGAGCACTACGAGAACTTTTTTTGCATCGTCGATCAACACGCCATCACCGTCCCTCAGGATCCCAAGCTGCTGAGGGAGCGAACCCGTTCGCTGTTTGCCCTTTATTTGGCCTGCGGTCTCAGCCTGGAGCATTGTGTGCTGTTCGTCCAGTCCCACGTGCCTGCCCATACGGAGCTGGCCTGGCTGTTCAACACCATCACCCCCATGAACTGGGCGGAGCGCATGATCCAATACAAGGAGAAGAAAGAAAAACAGGGAGAGGAGACCAGCGTTGGCTTGTTCAGCTACCCGATTTTGCAGGCGGCGGATATTTTGCTCTACCAACCCAAGTATGTGCCAGTGGGGGAGGATCAGCGGCAGCATATTGAGCTGTGTCGGGATATTGCCCGCCGCTTCAATGACCGTTTTGGAGAGGTGTTTCTGATCCCGGAGGCCCTGATTCGTCCGGAGGGGGCGCGGGTAATGAGCTTGACCGATGGTACGCGCAAGATGTCCAAGTCGGATCCCTCGGATTTCAGCCGTATTCATCTGCTGGATGACCCAGATACCATCCGCAAGAAGATCCAAAAATGCAAGACCGATCCCATTCGGGGCATTGCCTTTGACGATCCGGCTCGTCCCGAAGCCCACAATTTGTTGACGATTTACATGCTCACCTCCGGCAAAAGCAAGGAGGTGGTGGCGGCTGAGTGTGCCGAGATGGGGTGGGGGCAGTTCAAGCCCCTCCTTGCCGACAGCATCATCGCTGCCCTGGAGCCCATTCAGCAGCGCTACCGGGAACTGTGGAGCAACCCCGACCACCTGCTCGTTCTGATACGGGAGAATGCCGCTAAGGCCCGTGCCATCGCCGAGCAAACGCTAAAAACGGTGAGAGAGGCTATGGGGTTCTTACCCCCCTGAGGGATCCCTGCCCAAGCTTTGATGGGATCAGTCGGGGTTGCCATCGCGGATCTCGACGGTGCTCAAGGCGCTCACCAGCCAGTCTAAACCCAGCTCTGAGAGGATCCCTTTCCAGCCCAGGCGCAGGCGCTCCTGCCATTCTTGCCGGTGGTTAATCAAGTACACACAGACCAGAGTGATGCCCACTCCCAGCCATTGCAGCCGCGTCAGCGATTCCCCCAGAAAGGTGCTGCCAAACAGCAGGGCAAAGATGGGGGTGAGGAAGGTCAGGGAACTGAACTCGGTGAGGTTTTCCTGAGAGGCGAAATAGAAGAAGAGGGCATAGGCCAAGGCGCTCCCCATCACCGAAGCGTAGAGAAGGCCCAGCCAGTGGGTTCCGCTCAGGTGTTGCCATTGCTGAGTCTCCGTCAGTCCCGACAGCAGGATCAAGGGCAGGCTGCCCAACACCATGTGCCAGCCCGTCGCCAGCACCGGATCCGCCACCTCCGCCACCTTGGGCATCATCACGGTGCCGATGGCCATCGACAGGGAGGCCATCAACATCCAAACGACGCCGGCCCCCAACTGCAGGGATCCCCCACCGGATAGGCCGATGAGGCCAATGCCGAAAACTCCCAGCCCCAGGCTCAGCCAGCCCAGGGATCCCATCCGCTCGCGGTAAAACCAGGTGGCCATCAAAGCCACCGCCAGCGGCTGCGAGTCAATGAGCACGGATCCCAGGCCTGCCCCTGTCTCTTTCAGCCCTTGGGCCAAAAATCCCTGAAAACAAGTGCCGTCCACCAGCGCAAACGCCAACACCCATAGCCAGCCGCGCAGCCCTCTGGGATGCCAGGCGTGAGAGGCCGCAGAGCCCCGCCCCTGCCAGAGCCGAAAGGCCAGAACCAGGATCCCTGCCGGCAGCAACCGCAGAATGGCAATAAAGAGGGGGGTGGTCTCGGAGAGGGCGTCTCGCATCACCACCATTGCTGAGCCCCACAGGAAAAAGGGGGCAATCATCAGGAGGCGTTGCCAGATAGGCTGAAAGAACAGGTCAGACTGAGCCATAGGTGCTTCAAACTTGGAGACGGAAGTTAACCCCATGTTAAGCGCTGGGGCAGCTCAGTTACAAATCTTAACTGTTGATGCATATTATGCCTGGCATGGGATCCCTGGAGGGCTTTCTCAACCTGGACAAGCCGGCGGGGCTCACCTCCCACGACTGTGTGGCAGTGGTGCGGCGGGTCTTGCGCACCCGCAAGGTGGGGCATGGGGGCACCTTGGATCCGGCGGCAACGGGGGTTTTGCCGATTGCGGTGGGACGGGCAACACGCTTTTTGTCGTTTTTGTCGGGAGATAAGGTGTATCAAGCAACCTTCCGATTTGGACAGCGTAGCGACACCGACGATGCTGAAGGGCAGATCCGGTTGGGATCCCCTTGTCCTGGGTTGAGTCGCGAGCAGGTAGAGCAGTGCTTGCGGGAGTTTACCGGCGAGATCTGGCAGGTGCCGCCCCTCTACAGCGCCCTTAAGCGCCAGGGGAAAAAGCTCTACCAGTTGGCCCGTGCCGGCGTGGAGGCTGCGGAACTCCAGTTGGAGCCGCGGCGGGTGGTCATTCGGCAACTGCGCATCCTGGGCTGGCGAGCCGGAGACTTTCCGGAAGTGGATCTGGAAGTTGCCTGTGGCCCCGGCACCTACATTCGTGCCCTTGCCCGCGATGTGGGGGAAAAATTGGGCTGTGGAGGGCTGATGAGCCGGCTGCGACGGCTGCAAAGTGGCCCCTTTCGCATCGCAGAAAGCCTGCCCCTGGAGAAATGGCGGGGATCCGCGGATCCCGCTGCTGCCCTGCTGCCCATCGAGTGGGGATTTGCCGATTGGGGTGCGGTACAGCTCTCTTCCGCCGAAGCGAAGCAGTGGCTGCAGGGTCGGGCCATTCTCCTCGACCGGCCCATTATCGGTGCCCCTACTTTGCGGGTGCTGGATGAGGAGGGCAAGTTTTTGGGCTTGGGGTACGGTCAGGCAGGTCAGCTCAAGCCGCTGCGGGTGTTGTCGCCGGATCCCTAGAGTGTTGCAGAAAAGTTACATTTTCGTAACAACATTTGCCATTGTCTCAGGGGGAAGCGGGAAAGAAACCCTCGCATGCTAAACTTCTGAGGGCGAAGGGGAGCCTGAAGCGTCGCCGTTGCCGGGCTCTGGCTCGATTTTCCAAGGTTGACCTTTGGATGTTGTCCGGCAAAATCTCTTCTCATTTTTTCATCTCAAGCTACTTTACAAAATAAAGTCACAAGAATGGAGCTGGGGATATGCGGGATGCCGTAACCACGCTGATCAAAACCTACGACCTGACGGGCCGCTACTTGGATCGGGAGGCAATGGATGCGCTCAAGGCTTTTTATGACTCGGGGCTGCGGCGCATCAAGGCCGTGAACGTGATCAATCTCAACTCAGTGGATATCGTCAAAACGGCTGCTGCGGCCATGTTCGCCCAGGTGCCAGATCTCATCCGTCCGGGAGGCAACGCCTACACCACCCGCCGCTACGCCACCTGTTTGCGGGATATGGACTACTTCTTGCGCTACGCTTCCTACGCGCTGGTGGCTGCCGACAACAGCATTTTGGATGAGCGAGTCTTGGCCGGCTTACGGGAGACCTACAACTCCCTCGGTGTGCCCATCGCCCCGACGGTGATTGGCATTCAAAACATGAAAACCCGCACCCTGGAGCTGCTTGGCTCCGGCGAAGACTACAGCTTTGTGGCCGAGCCCTTCGATTACCTGAGCGCTAAGCTGAGCGAAACCGATATCTAAACCGATATCTGAGCGCCTACTCTCACTCGTCGGCATAGGGGTTTGGCGGCACCGGTATCGGCTCCACCTGCTCGGCAGCGATTACCAACTGAGATTGGCCATCCCGCTGCTCCACGGCCATGCGCCCCTTCAGACGCAGCCAACTGTCGGCAGTTAACTGCTCTGCCTCTGGCCAGCGCACCGGCAAGCCCACAGGGTAAGCATCGGCAGCACAGCAGCTAACCAAAAACCGGGCAATAACAAAATGGTCGGGTTGCTCGTCAGGAATGACGAACCCCTGCACCCGCACCGGCTGGTTCTCATAGGTGTAGGGATCCGGGTAGACATCCAAGGTGGGCACCCAGTCCAGCAGAGTTCGCTGACGCGGGTCGAGCTTGGGGCGAAAAGCCTGCGGCTGGCTACGAGATACCCCCAGATAGGGAGATACCCCTCGGTTAAGGGCAGTTTGGCTGGAGAGCGGGCGTGGCTCGACCCAAAACCCCAGCAGGGCCGTCAGGATCAACAGTCCTGCGCCCAGCCGCGGCCCCAATAGTGAGGCATGGACTTCAGAAGAGGCAACTTTGGCTCCTCGCCAACGGCCAATCCCCAAGCCCAACAGACACAGCCCGGCCAACAGCGCCACATTCACGTAGCCGGGATTGATCAACATCAGCAGGGTGCCCCGCCAGCGATAGACGATCAGCAGGATCCCTAGCAACATCAACCCAACCGCCTCCCAGTAGGCCGTATTGCCCCACCGCAACGGTTTGGACTCCGTCCCGCTGACGCGACCGACAGGCCGAGACATACCCTTGGTTTTCGCGTGCGGTTCCTCTGGATTTTGTTTTTCTCGAAGACGACCAGAACTGCTTTTGGGCATGGGTTGCAGCTTTTTCACACCACTCCGAGCCTAAGTTTAGCAATCCTCGCGGAAGTGCCCACTGCCGGCGTTGGGGAATGCCTGTGCTGCCAATTTCCCAGTCACAGGTATCGGGTTGCCCGAATAAGGCAAGGACTCCGTCCCCCTAACGCGAACAGCAAAACATTTCGTTTGGCTCACGTTCTTTGATTGCCGTCTTTACAGCTTCAGGGATCCCATCATCAATTCAACAAATCCAGCCACAGATAACCTCACATTGATATCCCATTGATAACGGACTTTGGCGTGATAGACAGGGTTGCAGGCTGATGTATAAAGCCTAGGGAGTTGCTGCAATTTTGGCAGCCTGCTCTACAGTGGGATAGAGACAACTGAGATACCACACACGAATGTTGGCCGAATGTTGGCAAGGATACCCACCTGGCTGCGGGGCGTCAGCTATGCCATCTATGGCTTTCTCTACCTGCCAATTCTGCTGATCGCCGTCTACTCGTTTAACCGAGCCCGCTTTGGCCTGGCGTGGACAGGTTTTACCTTCGATTGGTACCTTTCCCTGTTTCAGAATGCCCTGGTCTGGCAGGCCACGCAAAATACCCTCGTCCTGGCGTTGGTCAGCACGCTGGTCAGCACGCTGCTGGGATCCCTGCTGGGCTATGGGCTGTATCGCTATCGCTTCCCCGGCAAAAAGGCGGTGCAGGGGCTGCTGCTCTTGCCGGTAGCCATTCCGGATATTGTGATGGCCATTGGGCTGCTGCTGTTTTACCAAGTGGTGCGCGCCTACACCGGCTGGTTTGAGCTGGGCCTGGGGACGATGATCTTGGCCCACATTACGTTTCAGATTGCTTTTGTGGCTATTGTGGTGCGCAGCCGTCTCCAACTTTTGGATCCTGCGTTGGAGGAAGCCGCCTATGACCTCTATGCAAACACCTGGCAAAAGCTGCGCTACGTCACCCTGCCCTTAGCCATGCCAGGGATCCAAGCTGCCGCTTTGCTGGCTTTTACCCTTTCGATAGATGATTTTGTCATCTCCTTTTTTACCAGTGGGCCGGAGAGCCTGACCTTGCCAATTTTGATCTACAGCACGGCGCGACGAGGAGTTACCCCGGAAATCAATGCCCTCTCCACCTTGATCATTCTGGTTACCTTGATCTTGGTCGTGGGCTTCCCCCTGCGGAGTGCTCCGCACCGCTGACGCGAACAGCCGCTCCCGCCTGGGATCCCGCTAGCCGTTCTCGACAGTTCCCCCTCTTCCCCTGAGAGAGGTTGGAGATGAGGGCGTGACATACTCCCATCGCTGACCCTACGGGTACAGCGTGGGCTTCTCGCTTCATCGGGGAGCCTACGCAAGAACCCTCCACGAGCAGACACGGAATGCCCTACCGCGTAGTTGCACCAGATTCCGGCAAAAGCCGTTTTGTGCAAGTACTCCCATCATACACCATGTGGGGGTATCTGTATCCCGACACTGACTCTACGAGTACAGTGCGGGGCTTAGCTACCCCCACACCCCGACAAGCTAAGCCTAAGTGTTGAAGTAGCGGGCTGCCGGATGGTAAGCAACGATGGCGGTGGTGGACTGTTCCGGATCCAATTGATCGCTTTCGTCCATGGTCAGGCCGATGCGATCGGCCTGGAGCACCTGCAGCAGAACCCGTTGGTCGGCGATGTTGGGGCAGGCGGGATAGCCGAAGCTGTAGCGGGATCCCCGATAGCCCTGATGCAGGATCTTGCGGATGTCGGGGCTATCTTCGTGGCCAAACCCCAGCTCCCGCCGGATGCGCGCGTGGCACCATTCCGCCAGGGCTTCCGCCAGGGTCACAGCCAGGCCGTGGAAATACAGGTAGTCGGTGTACTGGCCCTCGGCAAAGAGGCGCTGGGCATAGGCGGTGGCCTCTGGGCCCACCGTAACCGCCTGCATGGGGAAGACATCTACTAGGCCAGTGGAGCGATCGGCAAAGAAGTCAGCGATACAGTAGCGGTGGCCGGTTTTTTGGCGGGGGAAGGTGAAGCGGGCCAATTCCCGCACCCCTGGAGAGAGTTGCGGGCGCTCCACCGTGGGCAGTTGGAAGTAGGTGGTGGAGTCGGGCTCCAGGGCAAACAGCTCCGGGAAGCTGGCCGGGTCGAACAGGATTAGAGTATTTCCTTCCGCCTGCGCCGGGAAATAGCCGTAGACCACTTGGGGGTGCAGCAGATCCTCAGCCAGGATTCGCTCCTTCCAGCGCTCGATCACCGGCTCCACCTGGGTGGCGATAAACTCGGCAAACTCCTCCGCCGACTGGTCGCGGGGCTTGCGAATCTGCCATTGTCCGGCCACCAGGGCTTGCTTGTCGATGTAGAAGAAGACCTCTGGCCAGGGGATCTGATCCGAGGCGAGAAGTTTGGATCCCCAGAAAGGCGGGATGGGTCGCTCGGTCTCCAGGGCAACGGCTTCAGAGCGGCGGGTGTCTTGGGACTCGGAGAGGGTGAGGGCGGGAGCAGCTCCCACGGTGGTCTCCGCAGGGGGCAGGCTGGGATCCGTTTCCTCTGGAACCCAAGAAGCCTCTTTCTGGCCATTGGCAGAGGGGGATCCCAGCTCTAGGTCGTCCAGAAAACCCAGCCGGTCATCCCAGCGTCCGGCAGCTTTGGCCTGCATTAGCCGATCCATAAAGTTCAGATCAGTAAAGGCATCGCGGCCATAGATCACCTGGCCTTTGTAGGTCTGGCGGCAGTCTTCTTCCACAAAGCGGCGGGTGAGGGCAGCCCCTCCCAAAATGACGGGAACCGTGATGCCCCGCTCGTTAAACACCTCCAAGTTCTCCTTCATAAAGGCGGTGGATTTTACCAACAGGCCGCTCATGGCAATGCAGTCGGCCTTGCTCTTTTCATAGGCTTCGATGATGTTCTCCACCGGCTGCTTGATGCCCAGGTTGATGACTTTGTAGCCGTTGTTGGTGAGGATGATGTCCACCAAGTTTTTGCCGATGTCGTGGACATCCCCCTTGACGGTGGCAATCAAAAGAGTGCCTTTGCACACTTCCCCTCCCACCTTTTCCATGAAGGGCTCCAGGTATTTCACCGCCGCTTTCATGGTTTCTGCCGACTGCAGCACAAAGGGCAGTTGCATCTTGCCGGCACCGAACAGCTCCCCCACCTCCTTCATGCCATCCAGCAAAAAGGTGTTGATGATCTCCAGGGGAGGATATTTCTGCAGTGCCTCCGCCAGAGTCTCCTCCAGGCCAATCCGCTCCCCGTCAATGATGTGCCGCCGCAGGCGCTCCTCCAGGGGTAAATCTGCAAAAGATCCGCCAGAGCGCAGTTCCTTCCCGGAAACGCCCGCAAACAGCTCCGTCAGCCGCGCCAGGGGATCGTAGGTGCAAATGCCCGAGGACTCCGTCCCGCTAACGCGAACGGCGTTAAACTGCCGCCGATCCCAGATCAGATCCCGACACACCTGCTGCTGCTCTGCGGGGATCTTGTTCAGGGGCAGGATCTTGGCGGCACTGACGATGGCGGCATCCAGCCCAGCTTCACGGCACTCGTGCAAAAACACCGAGTTCAACACCACGCGGGCTGCCGGCGAGAGCCCAAAGGAGATGTTGGAAATGCCCAAGAGAATGTGGGTCTCCGGGAAAGCCTGGCGGATACGGCGGATGGCCTCCAGGGTGGCTGCCCCGTTGGCCCGGTCTTCCTCGATGCCGGTGGAAATGGGCAAGGCCAAAGGGTCAAAGAAAATCTCGTAGGGCGGGATCCCGTACTCAACCGCCTGGCGATAGGCGCGCTCGGCAATCTGGAACTTCTTGTCGGCGGTGCGGGCCATGCCCTCTTCGTCGATGGTGCCGATGACCACCCCGGCGCCGTAGGTTTTGGCCAGCTCCAGCACCTTTAGGAAACGTTCTTCCCCATCCTCGTAGTTGGTGGAGTTGAGCAGACATTTGCCTCCCGCCACCTTGAGGCCCGCTTCCATCTTTTGCCAATCGGTAGAATCCAGCATCAGGGGAATTGGGATTTGGGTAACCAGCCGCGAGACCAGCTCCCGCATATCCCGCACGCCATCCCGGCCCACGTAGTCCACATTCACGTCCAGGATGTGGGATCCCTCCCGCACCTGCTCCCGCGCTAGGGCCACCAGGCCATCCCAGTCTTCGGCATTAAGCAGCTCCCGCATCTTTTTGGAGCCGCTGGCATTCAGCCGCTCGCCGATGATCAAAAAAGAGTTCTCCTGCAGGTAGGGCTGAGGGGCATAAATCGAGGCAGCAGCCTGGATCCGTTCGATGCTACGACGTTTGGGCCGCAACCCCTGCACGGCTTCCACCAAGGCGGCGATGTGCTCCGGACGGGTGCCACAGCAGCCTCCCACCACTGCCACCCCCAGATCCCGCACAAAATGCTCCAGGTGGAAGCGCAACTGCTCCGGGGTGAGCTTGTAGTGGGCTTTGCCGCCGATGTTTTCCGGCAGGCCAGCGTTGGGGATGCAGGAGATGGGAAAGGGGGAATGCCGAGAGAGGTAGCGGATGTGCTCCACCATTTTGTCGGGGCCGGTGGCACAGTTGAGGCCTAGCACATCGATGGGATAGGGCTCCAGGATGGCCAAAGCCGCCCCGATCTCCGTGCCCACCAGCATTGTCCCCTGCACCTCAAAGGTCAGGGACACCACCACCGGCAGGCGGATCCCGCGTCGGGCAAACTCCTGCTGCACGGCCACCAGGGCCGCCTTGGTCTGCAAAATGTCCTGGCAGGTCTCGATGATCAGCAGATCCGCCCCACCGTCAACTAGCCCCTGCACCTGCTCCTCGTAGGCAGCCCGCATCTCATCAAAGCTGATGTGCCCCAGGGTGGGCAGCTTGGTGGTGGGGCCGATGGAGCCGGCCACGAAACGGGGCTTTTCCGGCGTCGCAAACTCGGCTGCTACCCGCTTGGCCAGTCGCGCCGCCGCCACGTTCAGCTCGTAGGCTTTTTCCGGGATCCCATATTCGGCCAAAACAATGGAGGTAGCCCCAAAGGTATTGGTCTCGATGACGTCGGCCCCCACTTCCAGAAAGCCGCGGTGTACCCGCTCCACCGCCTCCGGCTTGGTCAGCACCAGCATCTCGTTGCAACCCTCCAGCTCCGGCCCACCAAAATCCGCTGCCGTCAGGTTCTGGGCCTGGAGGGAGGATCCCATCGCCCCATCAAAGACAATCACACGTTCCTGGAGATGCTGCAGGAAGGGATGGGTCATAGAAGTCAAAGTCAGGCAGAGTGCAAAGCGACCTCAAGTCTGATTTAGGTTAGCATCGAGCCATTTGCCCGGACTAGACCGAGGGGCCAGGGATCCCATCTTGGCCATTGTTGAGGCGAATTTAACATTTTCTTTGCCTGCCCCGTTGCTGTTTCCCCCAGGTCGGGCTAATTTAGGGAAGACGTTTTGGTGTGAACGGCTACAGTTGCTCGCAAGTGTTCCTCCCAGGGTCACTTGCCGCCTGCTGTAGAGCGATCTTCTCCTCGCGGGTTGGAGTGGTTGAGGTGCTGAATGTTCCGCCCCCCCAGTGAAGTGCCTCGCACCCCGTCGCAGGATTGGCGAAGAGAAAGATCCACCTCTCGCCATCTTGAGAGGTTCCGCCCACCAAGATGACGGGTCTTGCGCCAGTTCAGTTGAGCTCCATGAGCGATATCTGCTTCCAGATTGACCCGAGCAATCGGTTATTCAGAAGCGGGCAGGCTGGCCTAGGGCAACTCAGGCTTTGGCTTGCGGATATCGGCTCCCTCACTCTGGCGTTGTGGGATGCAGCAGGGCTGCAACTTGCTCCTCTCCCTTTGGCGTCTAAGCTCCCTTAGTCACCTTTAGTTGTCTGTGATTAGGATCACGAGGAACTCAGCATGGCTCAAGCAAAGGAATTGGTGAAATCGGGTAAAACAGCTCTTCTCGAATCGGATCTGGAAAATCCACCTTCTGGCACCCTGGAGTTGGACACGGAGACAGATACCCTCGAGAGCGAACTGGATACCGGTGACACTGATGCTTTTGATGAGGATGACGACGACGAAGAGGCAGCAGAGGAGGATGGAGAGACTGCCGCCGCCGGTGCCAAAGGTCGCTCAAAGCGCAAGGCGGCCAGTAAGAAAAAGCCCTACACCGATGACTCTATCCGGGTCTATTTGCAAGAAATTGGGCGTATCCGGCTGCTGCGGGCCGATGAAGAAATCGAGCTAGCCCGAAAAATTGCCGATCTGCTGGAGCTAGAGCGCGCTCGCGAGGCCGTTTTTCAGCGTATGGGCCTCTGGTCAGACCCAGAAGAGGTGCCGGACACCCTCTGGGCAGAAGAGGTCAAGATGTCCTTGCCGGAATTTCGGCGGCGGTTGCATCGGGGGCGGCGGGCCAAAGAAAAGATGGTGCAGTCTAATCTGCGTTTGGTGGTGTCCATCGCCAAAAAGTACATGAACCGGGGCCTGTCTTTTCAGGATTTGATTCAGGAGGGATCCCTGGGCCTGATTCGGGCAGCCGAGAAATTCGACCACGAGAAGGGCTACAAGTTCTCCACCTATGCGACGTGGTGGATTCGACAGGCCATCACCCGCGCCATTGCCGACCAATCCCGCACCATTCGCCTGCCCGTCCACCTCTACGAGACGATCTCCCGCATCAAAAAGGTAACCAAGTTGCTTTCCCAGGAATTGGGCCGCAAGCCCACCGAAGAGGAGATCGCCACCCGCATGGAGATCACCATCGAGAAGTTGCGCTTTATCGCCAAGTCGGCCCAGCTTCCCATCTCTTTGGAAACCCCCATCGGCAAGGAAGAGGATTCTCGGCTGGGAGACTTTATCGAGTCGGATGGGGAGACGCCGGAGGATCGGGTGGCCAAAGTCTTGCTCAGAGAAGATCTGGAAAGCGTTTTGGAAACCCTCACCGCCCGCGAACGGGATGTGTTGAAGTTGCGCTACGGCTTGGATGATGGCCGCATGAAAACGCTGGAGGAGATCGGCCAGATCTTTAATGTCACCCGTGAGCGAATCCGGCAGATCGAGGCTAAGGCTCTGCGCAAGTTGCGCCACCCCAACCGCAACAGCGTGTTGAAGGAATACATCCGGTGACTCTGGGGCCCATTCCTTCTAGCTCTCAGGGAGAGCCGGGGCAAGGGATCCAAGAGAGTTCCCGGCCCCCTAAGGCAGACTGAGTTGGAACTGCCAACCCGCGCGATGGAGGATCTTCAGCATGAACTCGAACCAGACTCCGCGGATCCCAGTCTTTCTGAAAAAGCAGCCCTCTTTCTGGTGTTGGCCGCGGTGGGCGCCATCGGAGCTTTGGTGGCCAAGCTCACCATTGTCAAGCTCACCATTGTGGTGGGGCGCACCGTTCGCAAGGATTCCTATTTTCTCTCCCAGAGGGCTGGATTGGCGGATCCCTTTACACAGACTCAGGGACTGAGCGATTGCGGCGCTTCTGGGCAGCCTTGACCTTCTACACGGCCCTGCCTCTGGGGTGGGTCGGAGACTTGCCGTTTGAGGGCATTGCCGCCTGGCTGCCAGGGGTAGGTGTGTTGCTGGGCGGGATCCTCTCCCTGGCTGGGATCCTGCTGCAGGTTTTCCCCAATCCGGTGCGGGCCGCTTTGCTCTTGGCCCTGTGGGTTCTCTTGACCGGTGGACTGCACCTGGACGGGGTGGCCGATACTGCCGATGGCTTGGCGATCAATGTCCACAAGAATCCTTACAAAGGGGATCCGGAACGGTCAACTGAGGATGGGCAAAAATCTGACTTGCAGGGATCCCGTCGCCGTCTGCAGGTGATGAGCGATAGCCACACCGGGGCCTATGGGGTACTGGCCTTGGTGCTGCTGCTGCTGCTGAAATTTGCTGCCCTGAGCAGCGTTCGAGCTTGGCCCCTCTTGCTGCTGGTGCCCGCCTGGGGGCGTTGGGGCCAGTTGCTCGCCATTGCCCTGTACCCCTAC
Organism: Thermostichus sp. MS-CIW-41; assembly: GCF_054058915.1. Lineage (NCBI taxonomy): Bacteria > Bacillati > Cyanobacteriota > Cyanophyceae > Thermostichales > Thermostichaceae > Thermostichus > Thermostichus sp. MS-CIW-41. The sequence continues at coordinate 47,815 of NZ_JBSSBO010000009.1, read as the reverse complement.
CTGCGCGAGCAGGGATCCGCCCGCTTCCTCAAAGACTCCACTTCCCTGCCGGGATCCCTGTGGCCGGGCACTCTGCTTGTGCTGGCCATCACCGGGGGGTTGGGCTGGGCTGGGATCTTGGCTTGGCCCCCTTTGCTGCTCTGGACGCTGGGATCCGCTCTGGGGGCTTGGGCCGTGGGCTACTGGATCTACCGCCAGTTGGGAGGACACACGGGCGATACCTACGGAGCTACGGTGGAATGGTCAGAAGCGATAGCATTGCTGTGGGGATCCCTTATTGGGCCATCATGAATCTGATACATTTACGCTGAACACTGCTGAACATCACTGTTCAACTATGCAGCGATAGCATTCTGTTTGTTTCCAAACAGAATGGCGGTATCCCGCAAAGCTTTGAGTAGAATACCCAAAGCGCAGTTTCCGTGTCGTCTTACTACCAATTTTCTGCTTTGCTTTGGCTACCATGTTGGCAGACTCGAAAGTAAACAGAAAGATCAACTGGTAGTAATCCGTACTGAACATATTATACATTATTTTCAGTATAGTTGAGCTTATTATTGACTAGAGTCATGCTCCTGACCGTCCTGAAGACTTCCTTCCAGATCACCCTGGCTCCCCTGTCCATCGACCGTGTCCACCAAGAGGCCTCCCATCCGGCCAATGGAGCTGTGGTGGTGATGAGCGGTACCGTTCGAGACAACACCAATGGCCGCCCTGTCGATTACCTGGAATACCAAGCCTACGAGCCCATGGCTCTGAAGGTCTTCGCCGATATTGCCCGACAAATTCAGCAGCGCTGGCCAGATGCCAACAGTGTGGTCATCCACCACCGCATCGGCAAGCTGCGCATTGGCGAGATCAGCGTCTTGGTGGCGGTGGGCACCCCTCATCGGGCCGAAGGGTTTGCTGCCTGCCAATTTGCCATCGACACCCTCAAGCACAACGCCCCCATCTGGAAAAAAGAATACTGGCGAGATGGCACCAGCGCCTGGGTGAGCCTTGGCGCTTGCGAGCTCTCTTCGGCATAGATCCCCCTACACCATACCCACTTGCTCAGCCAAACCCAATTGCTGACGAGCCGTTTGGCAATCTTGCTGAATTTGCTGAATCAAATCTGCCACCGTGGGAAATCTCCGCTCTGGGCGGATAAAGCCCCGTAGCGCCACCCGCACCTCTTGCCCGTAGAGATCTCCTGTCCAATCCAATAGATGCACCTCGACGGTGTGCTGTAAACCGGCAAACGTGGGCCGATGGCCAATGTTCATCACCCCAGGTAGAGCTGCCGCAGCAGCAGGCACATCCACCCAAACGCTGTACACCCCATCGCGGGGCAAAAACTTCTCCGGAGGCAAGCGGAGGTTGGCGGTGGGAAAGCCCAGTTGTCGGCCCCGCTGATCCCCTTGCACCACCTCTCCCATCAGACGATAGGGGCGACCCAAGAGCGCTTCGGCGGTGGACACCTCCCCAGTCGCCAGGGCAGCTCGAATGCGAGAGCTGCTCACCCGTTCCCCGTTGAGTTTCGTCTCCGGGATTACCTCCACCGGAATGCAGCGCTCGGATCCCCAAGCCTGGAGCGTTTGGGCGTTGCCGGAGCGACGGTGACCAAAGCAAAAATCCCAACCGACGCTGAGATGGCGAACGCGCAGGCCCTGTTCAAGTACCGTTCGGATAAACTCTTGGGGGGGCTGGCAGGCAAATGCAGGGGTGAAGGGGAGCAGTACCACCTGCTCAAAGCCCATTTGCGCCAACAGAGCCAGCTTTTCGGCAGGGGGAGTGAGCAACAGCTGAGGCCGCCTCGTCAAGACTTCCTGGGGATGGGGATGAAAGGTGAGGACAGTACGTACCCCCTGAAGAGAATCTCGAATCGGCTGCAGCACCTTCTGATGGCCCAGATGCAAGCCATCGAAGTTCCCGATGGCCACAGCGGTGGGTCGCAAGGTTTGAGCCAGATCAGAAGTGATGTGCACTGTCCGGGATCCTAAAAACAGCCAACCAACTGCCTACCCCAGAGGCCACAGCAGGGCCACCAACCCACTCAAGCCCACTACGCCCCACAAGCTCCGTCGCAGGCGCTGCAACACAGGATCAATCTGATACCTGACAATCAGCCGATGCTGAGCCAGCTCCTCTTCTGACTTGGCATACATCGCCCCATCGTACCAGCCACTTTCTTCATAGGGAATCTGGGCTTGTACCAAGCGCCGCCGCACATAAGCCCATCCCAAGTAGAGATGGAGCAACACCAGGCCGAGCAAGACATTGGCCCCCAGCACCGACCCAGAGACAAAGTGGCCCCAATCTCCGGCAAAGCTGCTCCAAACCAGCGGGGAAACCGCCAGCACAACAGCTCCCCAAACCCCAAAGATTCGTTTTAAGTAAGGGATCCACCCCAAAGCAGGCCAGGAAAAAGGAAAGGCTTCCCTCAGCTCTGCATATTGCCGGAGCGGCTGTTGCTCAGCGGGAATGGGATGGGAGGGATCCAGCATAGACCTTAACGTATCTACACAAAATGATATCGGTCGGGTTGGCCCCCCGCCAAGCCCATCCTCAGACCTCCATCTCTCGACGAAGACAGCCTAGAAATCCAGCCCAGGCATCTTCCCGATCAACCGAAGGGGAGCGGGGTATCGTATTTATTAAAGTGTGGTCGCGTCTACAACTTATCCCATCATGAGCGTCACGAGCGAATCTGCCGCCACTGCCGCACCCTACGTGATCTTAAAAGAGCCGGATGGCAGCCAAAGAAAACACGTTCTCTCGGGAGCGACCGCTTGGACCCTAGGCCGTGATGAGGACAACGCCATCGTCTTGAGCGATCCCAGCGTTTCCCGCCAACATGCCCTGCTGCAATACCTCGACAACAACAGCATCTATCTCATTGATCTGGGCAGCCGCAACGGCTCGTTTGTCAACAATCGCCGCGTCAGCATTCCCACCCTGCTGCAGGATGGGGATCACCTCACCCTTGGACAATCCCAGCTGGAGTTCCACAGCGGATCCCTGGCCAGCTCGGAACCCAGCCCTGCGGCCAAACCTTCGGACACCCTGGTTTTACAAACCCGCTGGCTGATCTCGGTGGCGGTGGTCGATGTGCGAGGGTACGGACAACTGACTCAACAACTGGACGAGCGCCTGCTTTCCCAGGTGATGGGCGATTGGTTCCGGCGGGGTGGGGATATCATTCAGCAGTACGGGGGCACTGTCGATAAATACATTGGCGATGCGATTATGGCCGTTTGGTTCCATGTGCCCCAAGCCAACACTGCTTCTCTGGGCACGGAAGTGCCGGGAATTCACCTCGATGTGAAGTCGGTTTTGCAGGCCATAGCGAAGCTGTTTCAAATGACCGAGCAGCTGAACGGTGAGTTTCCGCTGCCTTCTCCCATTCGTCTGGGGGCAGGGGTCAACACAGGCTCGGCGATCGTGCGCCAGGTGGGCAACAACACCCGCCAAGAATATACGGCTCTGGGAGATACGGTGAATTTGGCCTTTCGCATCGAGAGCGCTACCCGCACCCTCAACGCCGACTTGGCGGTCAGCCAGGACACCTACACCTGCTTGGCCAAACAACTGGGGCAGGCAGCCGCCTGCTTCTCCCATCAGGCCGTAGAGCTGAAGGGGTACGCCCACCGCCATCAGGTGTACTACTGCGATGTGCGGTCTTTGCAAGCCGTTCTCAGCCCCTAGATCCTAGAGATGTCTTGCCGCACGATGGGATCCCGCTGTTCTTCCAGAACCTCCTGCTGCTCCTGGAGCCGATAGGATCCCATTTCGATTGCACGAGAGCCCGGCCCATGAGTGTGGTGAATCGCCCCGAGGTGGTGGCAGAGCTAACCGAACTGATACATTCACGCTGAACTCTCCTGAACATGGTCCAGGAAAGAAGCGATCGCATCCTGCCTATCTCTGAGCAGGAAGGCGGTATCCCGCAAAGCCCTGAGGAATACCCCCCGAGCGCTTTCCCCCTTCACTTCCCGGCAACCGTTGCGGTGGACTCAAGGATCAGGGGGAAACTTGGTCTACTATATCACTCTCAATGACTTTTGCCAAACCGCCTAAAGCTCAGTAAATTCAGCAAAGTTCAGGGTTTTGGGGGTTAGAGGCATGCTCTACCATCAGTACGAAGCTGCCCTGACGAGCAATGATGTGCCCACCCTGAACCGCCTGTTTTGGGATGGCCCCCCGGTGGTGCGCTTTGGTGTGGGGGAAAATCTCTACGGGGGAGACGAGATCAAGGCTTTTCGCCAACGGCGTCCTCCCACGAATTTGGCCCGCGAGATGCTGCGTTTGCAGGTGGTCACCTTTGGGGAAGATTGCGGCTCGGTCACCCTAGAGTTTCGCCGCCTGGTGAACGGGATCCCTCGCTTGGGCCGCCAAAGCCAGATGGGGTACAGGTTCCCCGATATCGGCTGGAAGATTGTCTCTGCCCACGTGTCGTTTTTGCCGGAAGATCAGGGGGAAATGCTGCGCAAAAGCTGGGGATCCACCTCGCCCACGTAGGTATTCAGCCCAATGGCCGTGGCGATCAAAGCCCCATCCACCTCCACCCGCCGATACTGGGAGATGGCCTCTGCCAGGGGCACATCCACCACCCGCCGATTTTGCCAGGCCACCATGCGGTCGTATTTGCCTTGGGCGATCAAGTCCACAGCAGCCACCCCAAAGGCTGCTCCCAGCAGGCGATCCAGAGGAGAAGGCGTACCTCCCCGCTGCAGGTGGCCCAAAACCATAACCCGCGTCTCGATGCCGGTGCGCAGGGCGATCTCATTGCCGATGTAATGGCCGATGCCGCCGTAGAGAGACTGCCCCAGGCTGTTGGTGTAGGTCACCGGCTCCCCCGACTCGGTGCGAACTGCCTCCGCCACCACCACGATGCTGAAGTTATTGCCCCGCTCTTTGCGGTCGCGGATTCTTTTGCAGACATTCTCCAGCTTGTAGGGAATTTCCGGGATCAAAATCACATGCGCCCCCCCGGCAATGCCAGCGCTGATGGCAATGTGACCGGCATCCCGCCCCATCACCTCCATGACCATGACTCGGCTGTGGCTGATGGCCGTGTAGGTGAGCTGATCTAGGGCTTCCACAGCCACGCTCAGAGCTGTGTTGAACCCCACCGAATACTCGGTGGCACCGACATCGTTGTCGATGGTCTTGGGGATCCCGACAAAGTTCCAATCCCCCTGCAGAGCCAGTTGCCGGAGAATGGCCAAGCTGCCATCCCCACCCACCCCAATGAGGGCATCCAACCCAAGCCGGTGGTAGCCGGTGATCACTTCTGCCGAGCGATCCACCAAGCTGCCGTCGGGCATAGGGTAGGCGAAGGGGTTGCCTTTGTTCACGGTACCCAAGATGGTGCCGCCGTAGCGCAAAATGCCGGAAACCCGCTTCACATCCAGCAGCTCCGCCTCCACCGGTCGAGCCATCAGTCCTGCCGTCGCATCTTTGATGCCATAAACTTCCATATCGTAGTCGCGGGCCCGCCGCACCACTGCTCGAATCACAGCGTTGAGGCCGCCACAATCGCCGCCACTGGTGAGGATCCCGATTCGCTTACGTTTGGGCATAGAGCTCTAGTTAAAGAAAGGTGAACATCCTGAACAGAGATAAGGGTCTATATCGCTTGCAGAGAATCCCTACTCAATCGCAAACTACGGATGTGATCCAGTCGATCATTATCCCAATTATCTTGGTTCAATCAGCTCTGGAGAAACACCTTCTGGTTGGGGGAGTGCTGAAAAAGAAGAAATTGAGGGATCCATACAACCCAGCAAGATCAGGTCAGCTTGCGTTCCCGGTGGGGTTTGGGGTTGGCGATCAAGCCCAGCCGTTAAGTATTCTTCACAAAAAGAATTAAGAAACATTGCCGCACAAGCTGCCGATTAGGAAAGACTTCTATATCTCTGAGGATAGATCTTTCCAAAAAAACTTGGGGGCAACAATCCACTCAAAAACTGAAATCATTTGTTAAGCAGGGATGATCAAAACCCGGCCAACCCGATGATAGGGATGAGGATAGAAATAAGGCATCCAGTCTGATTTGGGAGCAGTACCATGACTCAAACCATTGCCCAGTGTGCTCTACAAGGGGCCTCAGAGTTGCTCAGCCGCTACCAGCGGGGAGAGCGCCATTTTCCCCAGTCCTGCTTGGAGTATGCCTTTTTGAGGGGGGCCGATCTGCGAGGGGCCAATCTCGAGGGATCCGATTTGCATGGGGCTAACCTGCGCTACGCCAACCTGCGGGGCAGCAATCTGGCAAAGGCCGACCTGCGCTGTGCCGACCTGCGCTATGCCGACCTTGAGGGAGCCTGCTTGGAAGGAGCCAATTTGAGTGGCTCCCTCTACAATCACAACACCTGCTTCCCGGTGGGGTTTGATCCGGTGACGGCAGGGATGCAGCCCTTTGAATTTTGATTGGGGAAGGAGAGGGGATCCCTGAGCCCTCAGGCCGGGGGAAAGCGCTCCCGCAAATCTCGAATCACCGGAGCGGGCACCAGGTGATCGATGGGGCCGCCCAGCTTGGCGACTTCCTTCACCAGGCTGCTGCTGACAAAACTGTGCTCGCTGGCGGTGGCCAGAAAGAGGGTTTCCAGTTCGGGAGCCAGCAGCTTGTTGGTGTGGGCCATTTGCAGCTCCACATCGAAGTCCGACAAAACTCGCAAGCCGCGCACGATCACCTTTGCCCCCCGTTGGCGGGCATAGGCCACCGTCAGACCTGAAAACGTATCAACTTCAACATTTTTGAGATGGGCTGTGGACAGGCTAATCTGGGCTTGCCGCTGCTCGGGGCTGAACAGAGGGGTTTTGTTGGGGTTTTTCAAGACGGCGACGATTACCTTGGAAAAAAGACGGCTGGCCCGCTCGATAACATCGAGATGCCCAAGGGTAATCGGGTCGAAGCTGCCGGGGTAGAGGGCGATCATGGCCAACTGTGCACTATTCCCTAGCCTACCTGGTCGCGGGCCCACGCCAAATAGGTTGTGCTCACTTGAGTGGCTGCCAGAGCCAGGATCTCGGGCTCAGCGTAGGGGTGCAGCTCTCGCAGCCGTTGTTCCAGGCGGGGGTAGGCAGTTGCGGGCAATTTGAGCAGGATGAGAAACTCGGCATCGGCCTGCAGGGATCCCTGCCAGCGATAGTAGGACGTGATCCCGGGCAAGACCTGGGCACAGGCCACATAACGTTCGGCCACCAGGGTATGGGCCAAGCGATGGGCCTCGGCTTCGGATCCCACTGTGGTCATGACAACCGCGAGGGTATCGGGTGTGGTCTTATCGTCCATGCGGGGCAGTGGTTAACCAAGCGGTTCCTCCCTATCCTATCGCCCGCCAAGTTAGACACTCCTAGCTCAACGGGGGCCTAGATTTGCCGAAATAGGGCCGCTTCTGGTGCCAGCGCCAGGCAGTTTGAATGATCTCGGCCAGGTCGGTGTAGAGAGGTTTCCAGTTGAGATCGCGAAGGATGGCGCCGGCATCGCCCACCAAGCGCGGGGGATCCCCAGGGCGGCGCGCTCCCATTTGCATGGGGATCTGTCTTCCGGTCACGGCTGCTGCGGTGGCAATGACCTCTTTGACGGAAAAGCCTTGGCCATTGCCCAGGTTGTAGGCTGGTTGTATGGGCCGGCCAGAGGCCAGCGCTTCTACCGCCAACACGTGGGCTTGCGCCAGGTCGGTGACGTGAATGTAGTCGCGGATACAGGTGCCATCGGGGGTATCGTAGTCCTCTCCAAAGACTGTGATGTGGGGACGTTGGCCTCCGGCGACCTCCAACACCAAGGGGATCAGGTGGGTTTCCGGGTCGTGGGCCTCCCCAATTTCGCCATCGGGATCGGCTCCGGCGGCATTGAAGTAGCGCAGGCTAATGGATCGGATCCCGTGGGCAACCTGGAAATCTTGCAAGATCTGCTCCACCATCAGCTTGCTCTGGCCGTAGGGGTTGATGGGACGTTGCGGATGACTTTCGGGAATAGGGATCCGCTCTGGCACCCCATAAGTGGCACAGGTGCTGGAGAACACTATGTAAGGGATCCCGTGATCCCGCATGGCCTCCAACAAACTCAGGGATCCGGCCACATTGTTGCGGTAGTATTTGCCGGGATCCTTGACCGAGTCGCCCACATAGGCATAGGCAGCAAAGTGGATCACCCCTTCCGGGCGATAGTGTTGGATGACTTGATCAAGCCGCTGGCGGTCGGCGAGATCCCCAATCTCCAACGGCCCCCAGCGAACTGCCCAGGGGTGCCCGTAAACCAAGTTGTCGTAAGTGATGGGCAGATGACCAGAGGCCGCCAGAGCTTTGCAGGTGTGGCTGCCGATGTAGCCCGCCCCGCCGGTAACCAGGAGACGCATAGGCAAACGTCAGATGGAAGATCCCACCCAGGATAAAGGCTGCCGACGGGATCCCTTCAAGCTCCAAAAGCTTCTTTGGCGGCGTACATGACCTCCACACTGATCTCGGTCAAGCCTCGTTCGCGGGCAAATTTTTCGGTGTTGCGTTTAACCTTGCCGCGCACAAAGCCGGGCACCTTGTTCAGCTCCGCCTGGGCTTCCCGCGTCCAGATGAGGTCGGAATCGGCGCTCAGGCTCTTGTGAATCACCTCCTTGGTGTCGTGGCCACCGAAGATCTCCAACAGGTGATCTTCCATGCCGAGGGTAAAGGAGTTGTAGATCAAGTCCACAATTTGGTTGGCGCCCTCGTAGCCCAAAAAGGGCCGGTAGCCGATAGGGAAATCCTGCACGTGGATGGGGGCCGAGATGACCCCACAAGGGATCCGCAGCCGTTTGCCCACATGCCGCTCCATCTGGGTGCCGAAAATCGCAGCAGGTTCCGCCTGGGCAATGGCGTCCGCCACGCGGGTGTGATCCTCCGTCATCAAGATCTGATCGCAATACCCTCCCACCTCTGCCTGGAACCACTCCCCATCGTAGGTGCAATAGCTGCCCGCCCACACCACGTGGATCCCCATCTCGCGGGCCAGGATTTTGGTGATGGCCGCCGCGTGGGTGGAATCCCCGAAGACCACCGCTTTTTTGCCGGTTAGGTTTTGGCAGTCGATGGAGCGGGAAAACCAGGCCGCTTGGGAAATGTGCAGCGTTTGCTCCTGGATGTAGGCTTCATAATCGACAGGGATCCCTTGCTCGTTTAGGATCTGCTGGATCTGGCGGATGAAGCGAGCCGTTTCCACCACCCCCATCGGGGTGATCTCAATGTAAGGCATGCCGAATTCCTGCTGCAGATAGCGAGCTGTCATCGGCCCCAGCTCCCGGTAGGGCACCACATTAAACCAAGCCCGCCCCAGGTGTTTGAGATCGTGGACACTGGCCCCTTGCGGGATCACCAGGTTGAGCTGGATCCCCAGATCCCGCAGCAGCACCTTCAGCTCCCGCAGATCATGGGCATTGTGAAACCCTAGGGTGGAAATGCCAAGGATGTTACAGGAAGGCCGCTCCGTCTTTTGGGGCAGGCCGTCTAACTCCCCGCTTTTGCGAGCTTTGGTGATATAGAACTCCACAATCTGCTGCAGGGTGCGATCCGCTGCCTGCAATTCGTTAACCCGGTAGTGGTTGACATCTGCCAGCACCACATCGCAGCGACTGGCCAACTGGGCCTGCCGGACAAAGTGATGCAGATCTTCCTGCAAAATGCTAGAGGTGCAGGTGGGGGTGACGACGATCAGATCCGGCTGCTCCTCGCCGTCTTTGCGGACGATGTTGCGAATCACCTTTTCGTCGGATCCCCGCGCCAACACCTGCCGGTCAACGACGCTGGTGGTTACCGGAGTAAAATCCCGCTCTCGCTCCAACATGGAACGCATCACGTTGAAATAGTCGTCTCCCAGAGGAGCGTGCATGATGCTGTGAACGTTTTTGAAGGAGCTGGCCACCCGCAGCGTGCCGATATGGGCAGGGCCAGCGTACATCCAATAGGCCAATTTCATGGGCAGCCTCTCAAGAAAGCCAGAGACAAAATCAAGGATCCCAACCCACCGCCGGATGTGCACCCGCTGGGAATCTCTCCTGGCATTGTAGAACGCTCAGCAGCCGGCATCCCTTGGCTGTTATCCTCCGTAACTCCCAACCGAGACGCTCCCAAGCCAAACTCGATCAAAAGAAAAACAACCCTGCCAAGGCAAGTGTGATTACGGGGATCCCCCTACTCCGCCCAAAGGGCTTGTTCCATCCTAGAAATAGGAGCGATGGATACCCATCTGGCCCCAAAGTTCAAGCTGAGGAACCTCAGGGATCCTGACAGGGAATCGGCTGGTGGACAAGAGCAGAGGAGTTTTTGTATTTTTCGTTACATGTTAACTTTTGGAGACAAAACATGTAGCTCTACAACGTTGAGCAGAGATTCTTGTTTACAGAAGCAAGCTTTCTGTTGAGGAAGGCAGACTAACAGAGGGAAGAGAGATGGCTGATGTTTCCCTCAATACAAACTCGACACAGAGAATTGTCGATGGCTAGTAATTTTGCCAATACAAACTCGACACAGAGAATTGTCGATGGCTAGTAATTTTGCGCGCCGTAACCGACCAAAGGCTGCTGCTTCTTCAAAGGTTGAGGTGAAAGCTTATGGGTTCCACAACGATTTCTTGGCAACGTGCTCGCAAAGCTCCTCAGGAGCTGCCTGGTTCCATGACTTCTGTGCTTTTCAAGTCCACGGGTCGCCTGCGCGACTGGTTGCAGGCTCCGTTGCGTCCCATTCAATCGGCTATGGATAACTTTAGCATCCGCGATCCACGCTTGGCCCATTTCCTTTGCCGGTGGATCCCGGCCCGCTGCCCCTTTGAGCGAGATGTGGTGCTGTTTGGCCATAAGGTGATGCACATTCCGCCCATGTGTAAGCTCAACCCCCTCTACGACCAGGTGGCAGGGCTGCGCTTCCGGGCCTTGTCGTTTTTGGCGGAGCGAGGAGAAGACATTAGCCGTTACCTGTAAGGCAGCTTTTTCCACTAAATCTTTTTTCAAGGGATCCCTGGCCATCCAAAGCCTGCTGCCAAACTCCGGAGCGGATCCCATTAGAAGCGGGTCTCAAACTCGATGGAAATGACATTGTTGCCCTCGAGGTCGGTGCTGGCGCGGGTGAGGGTTTGCTCGTTGAGGCGGTAGCGGGCGCTGTAGCGGGTGGGCTGAAAGGGATCCGTTAGGTTGCGCTGCACCGAGATGGAAGTGGCTGGCCCCAGATCGCGGGCCACCTCCAGCGCTAGCCCTATCGAGGAGCGGTTGGCAGCGCGGGTATCGACCTGGGGGACGGGGCTAATGCGCACCTCGTCTAGGTCCAGGGTGTCCCGCAGCGTGTCCAGCACATCGTTGAGCAAGGCAGTTCCGGCCAGGCCGGCCACTCCCGCTTCGGGGTTGAGGCGGGTCAGAGCTGTGCCTCCCAGGAGGGCGACGATCTCTTCGGGGGAGCGGCTGGGGCTGCTGGAAAGGGCCAGAACCCCGTTGCGGGGATCCGCCTCAGCCAGCTGGCTGGCCCGCCCGTTGACCGTGGCGAAAATCTCGATGCTCTGCTGGGATCCCGGCAGGTTGCGGTTGGTGTCGAAGGGGGAGAGCTCTTGGGGAAAGCGATAGACCTCGATGGCCTGGGTCATCAAGCGCAGGTTCAGGAAGGGATCGAAGGGGTTGTCTAGGTCAAAAGTGGCGGTATTGGAGCGGGAGCGATCCAGGCGAAAGTTGGCAAGGGGCAGGTTGACGCGGCCTCGCTCTAGGGCAATGGTGCCCGCTGGGCGCAGATCCTGGGGAGTGCCAAACAGGCGCAAGGTGCCGGCAGCATTGAATTCAAACAGATTGGGACGCTGCACGCGGATCCCTGGCCCCAAGACCAGCTCCAGTCCGTTGAGCCGCGGCTGCCAGAAGGGATCCGGCGAAGTCGAGCCGGCGGCAGCTGTTGCGGCCTCAGGTTCTGCCCGGCGGGGGCTGACATCCACGATCCCTTGAGAAACCTCCAGCCGCCCCTCGAGCAAAGGTTGCAGAAGCAGCCCTCTGACAGCCACCTCGCCGTCCAGATGGCCAGTGTAGAGGCTGGGCAGGTTGAGCTGGATCCCTTGGAGTTGCAGAGTTAAGGGTGGCGAGGTTTCGTCCATCTGCAGGGCACCGCGAGAGTTGACGGGCAAAAAGCCTTCAGCCAAAAGGGATCCACCCCCCAACTGTCCCCGCAGCTCCTGGACTTGCAGCTGATTGAGGTTAAAGGCGATCTGGCCTGTGAGGTCGGTAATGGGCTCCGGCAGGGCTGCCAGCTTGAGGATCCCCGAGTTGACGCTCAAGTTCCCCTGCAGGCTGGGCTCTCGCAAGGTGCCGCGGATGGCCAGCTCCAGTTGGCTTTGGCCGCCTTCCCAGCGCACCTGGTCGGTGAAGAGGTTGATCAGGCGCAGACCGCCATGCTTGGCTTGCAGGGTGAGGTCGATCTGGTCGGATTCGGCCCGCACCTCGGCAAAGGGCAGGGTGTAGGGCACCAGGCCAAAGAGGCGAATGGGTTCGTCACCATTGGCCAGCAGGGCGCCGTCCAGGCGCAGCTGCCCCCGCTGGTAGTCAAATTGTCCTCCCACCTCCCGCAGCGGCACCTGGTTGATCTGGGCGTTGACCACTGTCAGGGATCCGCGGGCATGGGGATCCCGCAGGTTGCCGGCCAGCTCCACGTCCAGGTTGAGATCCCCCTGCAGCTCCAGCTCCTCTGGCAGGAAGCGGTCCAGCAAAGCCAGAGGCAATCCTTGGATTTGCAAGGATCCCGACTGTTCCTCTAGGCCCAGCTTGCCCACAAAAAGGGCTTGACGTTCGCCACTGCGCAACCGCAGCGGCTCCAACACCACTGCATCTCCAGCCAGGCTGCCCCTGGCAGTAAGGCTTTCGATGCCAAACTCCTCTGCCTGCCAATTCTGGCCCTCAAGGTAAAAGCTGACGCTAGGCCGGTTGAGGCTGCCGACCAGGCTAACGCTGGCTTGGAATTCCCCTCGCAGACTTGTGGGCGGCGGGAAAGTGCTCCGCACCGCTGACGCGAACAGCGGATCCATGCGGCTGGCCAAGGTCTCCAGGTGGACAGCCAGGATCTGGGCATAGTACTCCAGCTGCTCCAGGAGAGGATGGTTGGGCAAACCAACCGGGTCGGTCTTTAACACCGAGGCAGGGCCCAAGGGGGGCAATTGGAAACCCCGGGTGGTGAGGTCGCGCCACTGCCGCCACTTGAAGGCGGAGATGATATCTTCTAGCCGACCTTGATGGGTGCTGATCTCTAGGTCAATTTGGGGAGCGAGAGCCGCCAAGGTGGGATCCAAACCGGCTTGCAGAAGAGTTGCAGGCAGCTCTAAGGTGCCCCTAGCCGTATAGGTGCTCTCGAACAAATCCAGTTGGGCTTGAGCAATGGTCAGCCGGGGAGAGCCGGAGTCGCCCGCAGTCTGGTAGTCAAAATCCACCGAGAAGCCCTGCACTTTCATCCCTCCCCACTGCAGATCCGCTACCGCAGCCCGTCCTTGGGCAGCACCACTCGCCAGGTCAACTGCCACCTCCCCATCGAGGTTCCCCTGTAGGCTGGCCCACGGCCCGGCAGCTAAGCCCCCCAGCAAAGCCAGCGGCAGCCGATTCACCGTCACCTGGAGCTGTTCCTGCTGTCGTTGACCTACTGCCTCCGCCTCCCCTCGCCGGACTTGAAATTGCAAAGGCTGCAACTGGGGATCCAACTGCAACGCCAGCCTGTCCTGCTGTCCCTGGAGATCCACCTCTACCCCTCGAGCAGACCCCTGGAAGGATCCGGCCAAGTCTTCAAATTCAACTCCTGCTATGCTGAGGCCCTGGAGCCGAGCCTCTCCCTCCACCTCTAGGTTGTCCAGGGATCCCCGAATCTGCCCCGAACCTTGCAGCACCCCCTCCACCAAGGGTGGCAGGCCGGGCACTTCTGCCAAGGAAACCCCATCCACAGCCAAGGCCAAATCCAGGGATCCCACCTGCAGCGTCTGGGGATCCAAGGGGATCTGCCCTTCGACCCTGGCCAGGCGAGTGCCACCTGCCAACACCTCCGCCTCCTGGATATGCAGTCCGGATCCCTCCCAAGTCACCTGGCCGCGGATGCCCTCAACCCACTGCCGTCCCCTCGCTCCCAAAGGCTGCAACAAAGCCAGCGACCCTTGCGCCCGCAACGCCCCCAGGAAGCCCACTTCTGCTGCCGCCGCCCTGTCCAGCTGCGCCGTCAGCTCGCCAGAGAGGGATCCCGACCATTGGGGGTTGAAAAAGGCCAGCGGCACCTCCTGAGGAGCCAACTGCGTCTGGAGCTGTCCCCCCGCCCACCGCCCCGCCACCGCCACCCGGCCTCCGCCCACGTCCAGCACCGCCTGCGGCACCTGCACCACCCAGTCCCGACCCTCCGGCAAAACCTGCAGCTGCCCTCTTCCGGCAATCTCTCCCCCAAGACTTTCCCAGCTGGCCTCCGCCCGCGGTTGGGATCCCGTCAGCGCCACCTGCACTTGCGCGGAAACCGGCCCCACCCAAGGAAGAGCGCCCCGGCGGGGCAGGTTGAGGCCGTAAAGGGCCAGCACCTGCTCCACGTCGGCTCCGCTGACTTGAAGATCGAACTGGCCTGCCAAGCCGGCAGCCCATTGCAGCTGGCCGGAGCCTTGGATGCGACCCCCTGCAGTCTTGAGGTCAATTGCTTCCAAGGCCAAGGTTTGATCCGCAAAGTGGAAGCCAAAGGCATACTCCGACACCGGCAGGCGATCCACCTGCCCCGGCGAAAGCCCCCGCAACTGTCCCCGGATCTGCGGCTGATCCAAGGCTCCAGTGACCGCTACGGATCCCCCTACCACCCCCTCCACCGCCACCGGCAGGCCAAAGGCAAACGTCTCTTGGATCTGCTGCAGGCGGGCCGGCGCTACTTCCGCCTGCAAACCAAACCCCTGTCCTTGCTCCCAGACCACCGGGCCTTTTAGCTCGGCAAAGGAAAGCTGACCAAAGCGACCGCTCACCCCCTCCAGCTCCAACCCCTGCAAGGTAAAGCGAACGGAGCCCTTCACCTCTTCAAAAGGATGGGGCAACCTCTCCAGATCCAGCCGAGCCTGTTGAACCTGGGCCTGCCCCGTCAACTCCAGCGGTTGATCCCGCCGCCAGAGCACCTGGAGATCCAAGCCAGTTTCCCCCTGCACCTCCGCAAAAGGGGCCGCCGGCACCACACTGGGCAAGAGATCCAAAGGCAGACGAGCCGCAGAAAGCGTCACCGAACCGGAAGCCTGGGCAAAATCCGCCACCCCCCTGAGCTGCAGGGGGTACCCCCCCTCCCCCTCCCGAGGGAGCAACCGTGCCGTCGCCTGGAAACTGGCCCGCCCCCCGAAAAGATCCTCCTCTCCTGGCGGGGCATTGTGAGTCAGCCACACCTGCACCTGGCCCTGCAGCCGATCAAACTGGCGTCGCTCCCCCACCAAAGGGATGGCCGTCAGGGATCCCTGGCGCAAACGGATGTTCAGCCCATGCAAGGGCAGGGATCCCTCCCCTTCGGGCAGTTGAAACTGCACATCCGCCCAGCCGCGATCCAGCGTTTCCATCAGCAGCAGTTGTGGCTGGTTTAGGGTAACATTCAGCACCCACTGACCCGTCTGCAGCCAAGTCCAGAAATCAGGGCTGAGGTCGATGGAGCCGATACTGGCCAGATGTTCAACGCGGCTTTCTCCCAAGCTCACCTGCCAGGGGGCCAGAAACCTCACCTCCCCCAATTCCACGCGCCGGCGCATCGCTTGCGAGAGGGTTGCTTCCACCTGCGGCAGCACGTGATCTTGAAGGTAGATCCCTGTTCCCCAGGCGGCACCAAAGGCGGCAGCCATCAAGCCCAAACCCACCCCAGCTAGAGTGATGGGGGAAAGGTTGAATCGTTGCTGCTGCATCTTTGGATCTCGGTGATCCTCTCCCAACCGCCTACCCCTTAAAAACCTGACAGGCTCCCAAAAGCCATTCGTGCACTGCGGGCCGACCTTGCCGGCACAGTTGCCCCCATCCTACCCAAGGACTCCTGGCTTGCCACGAGGGAACAGAAAGAAGAGATCCCTGCTCCCAGGCGTAATTCCCCCGAAGACCCCGCGGAAAAATACCGTCTCCCGCGGAGAAAGGGGATGCTAAGCTATCTCCACACCCGAGATTGAACCCACCCTGGGGCCTCTCTCAGGTGTTCCCTTCTGTCGAGATGGTTGAAAGGAGAAGAGCCATTCCGGAACCCCTATCTCTGACGGTCAGCTTGCGCGGCAGCCGCGAGGCGCTGGAAAACTGCCAGGTCTTTCACCTGACTGGCCTTCTGGATGCCTTTTCCGAGCCGGTCTTCGTTAAGGTGGTCACCAAATACCTGGAAGAGGGATCCCCTAACCTGATCCTGGATTTGACAGGGATCGACTTCATCGACAGCTCTGGCGTCGGCGCCCTGGTGCAATTGGCCAAGCTGGTGCAGGGCCGCGCAGGTATCTTTCAGGTGGTGAGCAACCCCCGCATTACCCAAACGGTGAAACTGGTGCGCCTGGAGAAGTTCCTATCTTTGCGCAACTCCTTGCAGGAAGCCTTGGATCGCCTGAAGGAAGGAAGTACGGGCAGTACAGAAACCGCCTGATACGTAATAAGTATGGGTCTGGGAACCTTTTGGGGGATCAGTGCTGGAGCAGGGGATCCCGACTGGATAACGGTCAAAGCAGCCCGCATCCTCAGCACGGTCAACTGGGTGGCCTGTCCCCAAAATGCCGCCGGCCAGCCGGGCCTGGCCTATCAGATTGTGCGCCCTTGGCTGCGACCGGAACAAACCCTCTTGCCGCTTCGCCTGCCCTTTGTCACCCAGCCGGAAGTCCTGCAAGCTGCCTGGCGAGTGGCTGCCCAGCAACTAGCCCCACTCCTAGAAAGGGGAGAAGATGTCGCCTTTATCTGTGAGGGAGACGTGGGCCTCTACAGCACCTTCGCCTACGTGGCCCAAGCCCTGCGGCAGCGGATCCCCGCCTTGCCCATCCAGGCCATACCGGGGGTGTGCTCTCCCTTAGCCGCTGCTGCTGCCCTGGGATCCCCCTTGGTGCTCGGCTCCGAGAAATTGGCGATTTTACCGGCTCTGTTTGCCCTCTCGGAACTGGAGCAGGCTTGTGCCTGGGCTGAGGTAGTCGTCCTCATGAAAGTGGCCTCTGTCTACCCTCAGGTTTGGCAGTGGCTGGCCGAAAGAGGTTGGCTGCAACAGGCCAGCTTGGTGGTCTGGGCCGGCTGGCCCCAGCAAACCCTCTTCCCCACCCTGGAAGGACTGGCCGACTACCGGCCCCCCTACTTTTCCCTGCTGATCCTGCGTTCTCGGCCCCGAAATCAAGATTCTCTTAACCTGGAAAACGAGCTACAGCTGGAATGAGTTTTCTAGGATAGGGAATGAGTTCCTTCCGGCGATTAAGCCCGAAGCAGGGGTTGGTCGTTGTTTTTTTGCGTTTATTTCTGTTTAGCTCAAGGCTCGCGCCGAGCCAGCTTGTTTCCCCAAAAAATCAGGTGTCCTGTGACGGAAAGAGGCTGAGGAATCCGAATCCAGAATGCTGGGATCCCTCATTGACCTGAACCAAAAAGAGATGAAAAGACCAAGTTAAAGGAATGATCCAGCCTGTTAAGAATGGTTGCCGCCCTTGGTGGAGAGATCGGCTATAGGTTAGATTATGAATGTAGTGATTCAGGCGAGGAGGATAATATCTCATCCCCATCCCAAACGCGAGGCACCGCTTCTCGATTGAATCAAATCCAAAATTCAAGTCCAAAATTCTCTGTCGGTCAACGCTTTGATCCAAGCTTCCGATCCGTTGCTTCGGCAGACTCTCCTGAGAAGTGGTTGTCTCGCTCAGCAGAGCACCTGGTACCTACGACAGGTTTTCCTCAAAGCAGAAAAGGGGAGTTAGGCAGATAGCAGTTGGGCTTGCTGCACAAGCCACTGGGAAAGTGAGAGAGCGCTCTAGGTGTTCCTCAAATAATCCTCAAATAAAAGTGGTTTTGCCAGATCAACAAGCTCAGCCGGCTATTTTGAGTCTCCATTCATGAGCGAGTCAGGGTGGGAAAATCGGTGATCAGGTTCAGGTGCTCTCAACCTGCAAGCTCTGCGAGTCGGAACCAGCGCTCAGTGGGACAAGGACTGCGGGCTTTAGCAATTCGAGGTTCTCTCAGTTCATAGTTTCACTCTCACTTTCAGGAGGTTGCTATGTTTACCTTTCTCTCAAAGATTGCTAGAGCAGTTGTCCGCATATTCGCTCCTGCCAAGTCCGATCTGGTGGAAGTGGGTTACCAGCCCATCACGGATGATATCTATCGCATCAACGGCTCAGCCTGCCGTTTTAGCGATCTGGAGATCTCATCGTAAACCTCAGAGTCGGATTCTGGTGTCGGAGCGGCCACTGGCGCTGGCCTAGAAATTGGAAACTAGAAATTGGAAACAAGTTAAGACAACTGAATAAGTCTTAGTTAAGTCTTGGATGCGGTTAGTCCGCGTCGGCAGGGGTGGTTTTCCTCCCTGTGGCCAAGTTCTACCGGTTCAGTGGTGGCTCCCCGTGGGGGTCACCACTTAATTGTTTTGTTGTTTGCAAGTTGTTTGGGAAAATAAGGAGAATGCTTGCGGTTGCCCTATCTCAACCTGTGTTGCCTTCCCCCGTAGTTTACCCAGCTACATCGAATGATCTGGATCCCTTGGCCGAAGTTCTAGCCCAGGTTTTTCATCCCCCCTCAGGTCTGCAACGCTGGATCTACCCAATTCGCAAGCTGGGCATTCGCGAAGAGTTGCGCCTCAGGCTGGCCGCAAGGGATCCCCACTACTGCTGTCTGGCAGCTGCGGTGGGATCCGAAGTGGTGGGCACTGCCGAGATCTCTTTGCGGGTCACAGCCCACGGGAAGTATCCCTACCTCTCCAACTTGGCGGTGCTGCCCGGCTGGCGGCGGCGAGGAATTGCTCGTCTGCTTTTGCTCAGTGCTGAAGGGGTGGCGAAAGGGTGGGGCTACCGCTGTTTGCATCTGCACGTATTGGAAGACAATCTCCCCGCGCGGCAACTGTACGCTCAACTGCGCTATACCCCCATCGAACGCACCTCTCAACTCTGGCGATGGTTGGGGATCCCTCCGCAGCTTTTGCTCTGCAAGTGGTTACCTTGAATTGGCAAAGGAATTGGCAAAGCGGCAACATTGAGCTGGCAGAGTGGAGATGCTTCCCACCCCGCTGGCTTGCTTCTGCGCAGTGAGGCGAGTTCCTGGACTCATATAAAGTTATGTAAACTAGAGATGGGTTCTAGAGAGGTCTCGGAGGGGCAGTGAGGGAATTGGGCAGGGTTTTCATGGGATTGGTTGTGGGCCTGCTTGTGGGCTTTGGGATGACTCAGCCTGCCTGGGCCCAGTGGGGAACTACTCCTCTCCCGCCAATAGGTTCTCCGGCACCGGAGTTCGCATTGCCAGATCAATCCGGGCAAATACGGCGGCTGGCGGATTTTCGGGGGGAGTGGGTGGTGTTGTATTTTTACCCCCGCGACTTCACTTCCGGCTGTACGATTGAGGCCCGCCGCTTTCAGCAAGATTTGCCCAAGTTCCGGGCCATGGGGGCACAGGTTGTGGGCGTGAGCGCCGACTCGGTGGACTCCCACAGGCGCTTTTGCTCGGCAGAGGGGCTACAGTTTCCTTTGCTGTCGGATCCCGACGGCACGGTTAGTCGAGCTTACGGCTCCTGGATGGGCGATGTTGCCCTGCGCAATACGTTCTTGATCGACCCGGAGGGGATTTTGCGAGAAATCGACCCAATCGTGAACCCCAGCCGCCACAGTGCTGAGGTTCTGGCCCAGTTGCAACGGCTTGTCGGTAGCTAGCCCTCTAGCTTTCCGGGCCAAAAGTCTGCTCGAACTCGTAGAGCAACTCGTCGATCTCCTCCAGCGCTTGGTTGACATCCACGCGCAAGCTGCCCAAGTCTGGCTTTTCCAGCAGCTTGGCTACTGCTGGCCGGCGTTCGCGGATCAGCTTGATGCGCTCTTTCAAGGCGGCAATTTCGGCGGCGTCCATGACTTCAGAGACCCAATCCACTCCCTTAGCTTATCGTTTCCTCCCAGTCGCCGGGATCCCTTTCTGAACCACCGAGAGCCAATCATAATAGAGCTGCGCAACCTGGCACTCAACCCCGCTTCAGCTAGAAATTGCAGGAGCCCCGCACTGTACCCGTAGGTTCGGTGTCGGGAGGAATGCTATAATAATACTGCGGACACCAGAAACGGTTGTTTAGGGCACTGGTAACGGTCGATTGGGGGTGCAGTAAACCACCCCAGAGGCTCGTGGTTGGCTCGCTAACTGCAGGGCTACTAAAAGCCCGCTCCGTACCGCCTAGCGGTTGGTGTCGGGTAGTTTACAGGTGCTGACATGCTCCCCTACACCCAGATCGTCGCCCACCGTGGGGAGCACACCCACGCCGAGGAAAACACGTTGGCCGCTTTTGCTGCCGCTATTGAGGTGGGGGCCGAGCAAATTGAGCTGGATGTGCGCTGTAGCCGAGATGGGATCCCACTGGTTGTTCACGATGCCGATTTGGATGGACAGCCTTTGGCCGCATTAACTTGGGCCGAGATTCGGGCCCGCAAACCCACGATTCCCACTCTTGAAGAGACCCTGTCACATATCAAGGGCAAGATCACCCTCGATATCGAACTCAAAGAAGCAGGCTATGAGGAACAAGTCCTTGCCCTCGTTAGCGATATTTTGACCCCCGAAGAATTTGTGATCACCTCTTTTTTGCCTCAGGTGGTGCAGCGGGTTAAAACGCTTTTGTCCCCGCAACCCAAGGTTGGCCTGTTGATCGAGGCAAAGGCTGAGGAGCAAGCCAAGGGATCTTTACTTACCCGTTGCCGGGAGTTGGGAGCGGATTTTCTGGCCCCCCACTACAGTTGGGTGAACTTGCAGTTCTTGGCTGAAGCTGAACAGGCCGGGATCCCTCTGTACGTTTGGACGGTGAACGATCCTGAAGTGATGAAGTTGTGCTTGCAGCCATTTGCCGGCTCAGTAGGACAAAATCCCGTTGTTCAAGGGTTGATTACCGACCGTCCCCAATTGGCTTTGCAAATTCGCGCCCACCTTTTGGCAGGAGTAGAGGGGGCAAAACCCTAGACCATGGGCACAAACTGCACCGGAAAAGCCCCTTTTTGAACCCATCCTTGGGCTGTTTTGCAGAGGATCAGCAAGGACTGGGATCCCTGGGCACCGGAGTCCGAAGGGCTTTCTCCCACCGGCACCACCAAGGTGCCCCCCACCGCCAGTTGATCCAGCAGCACCATGGGCACAGTTGGGGGCGCTGCCGTCACCAGAATGGCATCGTAGGGAGCATGCTCTGGCCAACCTTGGTAGCCATCCCCCTGACGCACTTCCACGTTGCGATAGCCCAGGGCAGCGAGGGTTTGTTGAGCTTGAGCAGCCAATGGGGACAGACGCTCCAGGCTATACACTTGCCGGGCCAGCTCTGCCAAAACAGCCGCCTGATAGCCGGAGCCGGTGCCGATTTCCAACACCACCGATTCAGGCGTGAGGCGAGCAGCTTCTGTCATAAAAGCAACAATATAGGGCTGAGAAATGGTCTGGCCATAGCCGATGGGCAGAGGGCAATCCCTGTAGGCCCGATCCCGCAGATCAGAGGGGACAAAAAGGTGACGCGGCACTTTTCCCATGGCTTCCAGTACCCGTGGATCTCGGATCCCTCGTTTGATGAGCTGTTTCTTGACCATCTGCTCCCGTTGGGAAGCAAAAGGATCGGAAGCGTCTGGGGGCTGAGGTTCAACTTCTGGGATCCCAGCTGGAGAGCGAGAAGAATGTCTCCACCGGAAGGATGAGAATGGGTTGATCACCGATACACAACCTCCAGAAACGATGAGCTGCTCAGCTAGAAATCGCAGGAGCCCCGTACGGTACCCGTAGGGTCAGTGTCGGGAGGAATGCTACAATGGTACTGCGGACACCAGAAACAGCTGTTTAGGGCACTGGTAACGGTCGATTGGGGGTGTAGTAAACCACCCCAGAGGCTCGCGGTTGGCTTGCTAACTGCAGGGCTACTAAAAGCCCGCTTCGTACCGCCTAGCGGTCGGTGTCGGGTAGTTTACATGAAGCTTACAGCCGGGATCCCCATGGGAGATATGGGATCCGGTTTGATCAAAATTGTAAAGTTTTGTGCGCAATCTGCCGGGGCGAGCAATCACCACCCTGGTTCTGCCAGCGCAAGATTTTATAGTGTTGATCCCTACCTTTTCCCCGCAAGGGGAAGATGGTGAATGGGGTGACAGGCTGGGAACTGTCCTAGCGACACCTGGGGAGAGAGGCTGGGTTTAATAGACTGTAAACGTAATTTACGGTACAGATCTATGACAACTGCTGCCGCTTCTGCTACTCCCACTGCCCCTGAGACGACGCTGCTGAACGTTTGGCAAGTGCTGGCGGAAGAGTTTGCCGGTCAGGTTGCCCTACGGGATCCCCACGCGCAGCCAGTTTTCGAGATGTCTTATGGAGAGCTGTTTCGCCGCATTCAAACCCTGGCGGCTGGCCTGCAGGCTTTGGGCATTTGCCCGGGGGATCGGGTGGCCATTTTTGCCGATAACTCCCCCCGCTGGCTGATGGCCGATCTGGCCACGATGTTCACGGGAGCTGTGAATGTGCCCCGCAGCGCTGTGGCGGATCCCAGTGAGCTGGGCTACATCTTGCGCCACTCCGGTAGCACGGCCCTGATTGCTCAGGATCTGAAGACCCTGAGGCGGATCCGGCCGGATGTGCAGGAGCTGGGCCTGGAACGGCTGCTGTTGCTTTCCGATGAGCAGGAAGCAGGGGTGCTGAACTTTTCCCAATGGCTGCAAAAAGGGCGGGAGCATACCTACCAACCCCCAAAGCTGGAGCGATCCCAACTGGCCACCATCATCTACACCTCCGGCACTTCCGGTCGGCCCAAGGGGGTGATGCTCAGCCACGGCAACCTGATGCACCAGGTGGAGAACTTGGGCGTGGTCGTACAGCCACAACCGGGGAATAAGGTGTTGACCCTTCTGCCCACTTGGCACTCTTATGAGCGGGCTTGCGAGTATTTTCTCCTCAGCCGCGCCTGCATGCTGGTCTATACCAGCCCTCGCTTTATCAAACAAGATTTCCAACAGGAGCACCCCCATTTTCTGGTGGCAGTGCCGCGGATTTGGGAAACCGTTTATGAAGGGATCCAACGGCAATTCAAAGAGAAAAGCCCCCTGATGCAGCGGCTGATCCGCGCTCTGATGGCCGTGAGTGAGAGGTATGTGCTCTCTGGACGGATAGCCCGCAACCAGTCGATTTTGCATTACGGAGTCAGCCCCTGGGTGCGCCTGCAGGCTCGCCTGCAACATTGGCTGCTCTGGCCCCTGCACCGATTGGCCGATGTGCTGATCTACCGCAAGGTACGACGGGCGTTGGGCCCCAATTTTCAACATGCCATCAGCGGCGGTGGATCCCTGCCTGCCTACTTGGATCTGTTCTACGAGGTGGTGGGCATTTCCATCTTGAATGGCTACGGCCTCACCGAAACTTCGCCGGTGTTGTGCGCGCGGCGTCCAGACAACAATGTGCGCGGTACGGCTGGCTCCCCTCTGCCGGGGACGGAGTTTCGCATTGTGGATCCTGAAACTCGACAGCCGCTGCCCTCCGGCCAAAAGGGGTTGATCCTGGCCCGTGGCCCGCAGGTGATGATGGGCTACTACAACAACCCCGAAGCCACCGCCAAGGTGCTCAGCTCCGACGGCTGGTTTGAAACGGGGGATCTGGGCTGGCTCACCCCCGATGGGCAACTGGTGATCACCGGCAGAGCCAAGGATGTCATCGTCCTACTCAACGGGGAGAATATTGAGCCCCAGCCGCTGGAAGATGCTTGTCTGCAATCTCCTTACATCAGCCAAATCGTGATCGTCGGGCAAGACCAAAAGAAATTGGCTGCCCTCATCTACCCCAACCTCGATGCCCTCAAAGCCTGGGCTGCCGAGCAAGGGATCCCGGCTGAGGATGCCGAGCTGCTGGCCCAGCCCCAGACCCGCACCTTGATTTTGCAGGAGGTGCGCCGCCGCATCCAAGAACGCCCTGGCTACCGGCCCGACGAGCAGATCGGCGACTTTCGCTTCTTGCCGGAGCCGCTGAGCGTGGAAAACGGCCTTATGACCCAGACCCTGAAGATCAAGCGCAACCCGGTGGCCGAGCGCTATGCCCATCTGATCCAAGAGATGTATCCGGCTTGAGGTGCAGGCCCACCTAAGTTTGGGATCCCCGTTGTTGCTCCAAGTAGCGCCGGAATTGCTCCGGTGGAATGGCCCCTCGGTAGGCTCCACAGTAGTAGAGGGTAAGCACTGCCTTGTAGGCCCAATCGCTTGGCACCACATCCGGGAAAGGGCTGGGCAAAGTATCTGCTTGGTTGTTGGCGCAGGCTTGCAAAATTTGCTCTGTGGTTAGCTGTTCTGCCAAGTCTGGAGGGAGTTCCCGCAGGTTGGCTTGGGCCAGAGCCGCTCCGGCCAAGCTCAAGCTGGAGAGGGCCGCTGTCCAAAAGACAGGAGTGAAGAGGTGTTGCAAGTTCATGGCTTTCAAAGGAAGGGTTGGCAAGTCCTCTCTCTAGGGTAGTACGAGCTAAGAGAGCGTCTGGATGTAGACAAACTTCCTCGGATCTGGGACTAAGATGCAAAGGAATCAAGGGAGCAGAAGAGGGCGGGATCGCCAGCCGCTAATTGTCTCCCCGCATGCCCATGTAAGGCTGAGAGCACGATAGGTCAGAGCCGATGAGTTTATCCCAGGGGCCGAGTTTTGATGGAATGGATCCCCCGGATCCCAAGCTGATCGATGCCTGCGTGCATTGCGGGTTTTGCCTGACCACCTGCCCCAGCTACCGTGTAATCGGCAAAGAGACGGACTCGCCGCGGGGGCGTATCTATCAGATGGAGGCTCTCAACCAAGGTCAAATCTCCCTCTCGGCGGCTACGGTTTCCCACTTCGACAGTTGTTTGGGCTGTTTGGCCTGTGTTACGGCCTGTCCATCGGGGGTGCAATATGACCGCTTAATTGCCGCCACCCGCCCGCAAATCGAACGCAACTACCCACGTAGCCTTTGGGATCGGCTTTACCGCCAGTTCATCTTCTCGGTGTTTCCTTACCCGGAGCGGCTGCAACCGCTGCTGTGGCCTCTCTGGCTGTACCAAAAAATGGGGATCGGCGCTTGGATCCGAAAGGGTCTGGAAAAGGTCTCCCCGCGTTTGGCGGCCATGGAATCCCTGATGCCCCCCCTGGAGGTGGAGCAACTGCTGCCCAAGCGTTACCCTGAGCGGATCCCGGCGGTGGGAGAACGCCGTTTTCGGGTGGGACTCATTTTGGGCTGCGTGCAGCGCCTGTTTGCCCCGCAGGTGAATGAGGCCAGCATTCGCGTCTTGACCCACAACGGCTGTGAGGTGGTGATCCCGCCTGTCCAGGGCTGTTGTGCGGCCTTGCCCCACCATCAAGGGCAACTGCAGCAGGCGGAAACCCTGGCCCGCCAGATGATCGATGCCTTTGCCGATTACGAGTTAGATGCCATTCTGATCACCGCTTCCGGCTGCGGGCATACCCTGAAGGAGTATGGCCACCTGTTGGCCAGGGATCCCGACTACAAAGAGAAGGCAGCCCGATTTGCCGCCCAGGTCAAGGACATTCAGGAGTTTCTCGCTCAGGTGGGGTTAACGGCTCCTCTACATCCGCTGCAGCCGGAACCCCTGGTGCTGGTCTACCAGGATGCCTGTCACATGCTGCATGGGCAGCGGCTCAGCCAGGAACCCCGACACCTGCTGCGGCAAATCCCGGGGCTGGAGCTGCGGGATCCCGTCGATGCGGCCCTCTGCTGCGGTAGCTCCGGCGTCTACAACCTGTTGCAACCCCAGGTGGCGGATGAGCTGGGATCCCAGAAGGTAAAGAACTTGCTTAACACCGGTGCTCAGGGGATCGTCTCTGCCAATATCGGCTGCCGCCTACAAATCCAGAAACATCTGCGCCTACAGGGCAAAGCCGGGATCCCCATCTATCACCCGATGGAATTGTTGGATCGCGCCCTTACCGCTGCGTGACGCTTTCGCGAACAAGCTACAGGGGCTGCCTCTAGTCCCCGATCTGCTGAACAATTGGTTACTTTGCGGAACCGAAATAGCCATTAAACTAAGCATGTTGGCCGCGGCTATGTAAACTACCCGACACCAACCGCTAGGCGGTACGGAGCGGGCTTTTAGTAGCCCTGCAGTTAGCAAGCCAACCACGAGCCCCTGGGGTGGTTTACTGCACCCCCAATCGACCGTTACCAGTGCCCTAAAAGCTGTTTCTGGTGCCCGCAGTACCATTATAGCATTCCTCCCGACACTGACCCTACGGGTACCGTACGGGGCTCCTGCAATTTCTATCTGAATGCTGCTTGGATTCCGCACCCGCTTAGAGCTGAATAACCGGCAGAAGACCCTAGCCGCTCAGCACGCTGGGGTAGCCCGTCACGCCTACAACTGGGGCCTGGCCATCTGTCAGCAAGCCCTGGAGAACCGGCAGAAACTCCCCACCGCCATTGACCTGCACAAGCGCCTGGTAGCCGAGGTTAAGAAGGAAAACCCCTGGTACTACCAGGTCTCCAAATGCGCTCCTCAGCAGGCATTACGCAACTTGGAGCAAGCCTTTAAGCGCTGGCGGGGTGGGTTGGGGAAGTTCCCCCGCTTCAAACGCAAGGGAGTGCGAGACAGCTTTTACCTAGAAGGCAGCATCCGCATTTCTGGCGACCGCATCAAGGTGCCTATCTTCGGTTGGCTGCGCTGTGCAGAGTTACTTCCGGCGACCACACCCAAGAACGTGGTCATTAGTCTTCGCGCCGGACATTGGTATATCTCCTTCAAATATGAAGCTCCAGCGCCTCAGGTAGAGAAAACCGGGGAAGTTGTGGGAGTGGACTTAGGTATCCATCACCTGGCCACCTGTTCCGACGGGGAAGTATTCGAGAATCCAAAGCCCTACCGCAAGGCGAGGAAGCGTCTGGCCAGACTGCAACGGCGGCTGAGTCGCAAGCAGAAGGGATCCGCTAACCGTAAGAAGGCGGTGGTGCAGTTAGGCAAGGCCCATAAGCGGGTGGCAGACATTCGGCAAGACAATCTGCACAAGCTAACGACTTACCTGGCCAAGAAGTATCGGGTGGTGGTGATTGAGGGCTTGCAGGTGAAGAACCTGCTTAAGAACCGCAAGTTGGCAGGAGCGCTGTCAGACTGTGGGTTCTACGAGTTTCGGCGACAGCTAGAGTACAAGGCCCAACTCTACGGCTGTCAGGTGGTGGCGGATAGGTTTTATCCGTCCAGCCAACTGTGTTCAGGGTGTGGCCACAAACAGAAGATGCCACTCAGCGAGCGGGTATTTCGCTGCCCGTGTTGTGGTCTGGAGCTAGACCGCGACTTGAATGCAGCCATCAACCTAGCCCAGTGGTATCTAACTACCTGCAGCTCGCGGGGAAGTAACGCCTGTGGAGATCCCTCTGGCGGGGCGGTGGAGGTGAACTCTGCCGCCAGTCATGGGTCGCTGAAGCAGGAAGAAAGCAGCGATGCTGGGCAAAGTTCTGTTTTGTTCAGCGTTGCATAAGTCTTTCGGAGCGGCTATTCCATCAACAGGCCCAAGTCCAGGTGAGGCTGCCACAGATCGGCCAGGCGCTC
Organism: Thermostichus sp. MS-CIW-41; assembly: GCF_054058915.1. Classification (NCBI taxonomy): domain Bacteria; kingdom Bacillati; phylum Cyanobacteriota; class Cyanophyceae; order Thermostichales; family Thermostichaceae; genus Thermostichus; species Thermostichus sp. MS-CIW-41. Next base: position 20,169 of record NZ_JBSSBO010000009.1, on the reverse strand, counting down.
CAGCAATTGCTCCCGCTGCTGAGCATAGTGGCCCTCCAGATCCGGCAAGGGATCCCAGCCTTTTTGTCGGCGCAGCCAGTTCAGCCATTGTCGCCGCCACAGGTGGTTGTCAAACAGGCCATGCAGATAGCTGCCCCAAATCCGACCCGTGGGATCCCGCCAGCCCAGGTTCTCTTGCTCGAACAGCGGCAGGCAGCCAGAGGGATCCGCCTGGGTGGATCCCTGATGAATTTCGTACCCCTGGATGGGGGCCAGGGCAGGCCATCGGCTTTGGGTCTGTACCTGCTGGGTGACCTTGGTGGGTTGTAAAACGGTGGTCAAAGGGAGAAAGCCCAACCCCGAGTAGGTGCCGGCGATCCCCTCCCAGCCTTCGGGATCGGCGATGGTCTCTCCCAACATTTGCAGTCCGCCGCAAATGCCGACGATATGGCCGGAGTATTGGCGCAGTTGCTCGGCCAAGCCGGTCTTTTGCAACGCGAACAGATCGTTGAGGGTGGTTTTGCTGCCGGGCAGGATGACCACATCCGGGGATCCCAAACTTTGGCCGGGGTGAACCCAGCGCAGATGGACGGTGGGCTCCGCCAACAAGGGGTCAAAATCCGAGAAGTTGGCTACCTGGGGCAAACGCACCACAGCAATCTCCAGTCGCCCCTCCCTCAGGGCTTGGCCACCGGCCCGGTCGCGGCGATCTTCCCAAAGCAGGGGGTTGGCTGCAATTCCCATCGAATCCTCTTGGGGCAGAACCCAGTCCACCCAAGGCAAGACCCCGACAACTGGGATCCCGGTGTAGTTTTCCAGCCAATCCAGGCCGGGCTGCAACAATTCCCGCGAGCCGCGAAACTTGTTGATGACAATGCCCCGGATCAGGGCCCGTTCTTCGGGTTCCAGCAGTTGGAGTGTGCCCACCACATGGGCCAGCGCCCCACCTCGGTCGATGTCTGCCACCAGCCAAGTGGGGGATCCCAAATGCAAGGCAACCCGCATATTTGCCAAGTCTCGATGTTTGAGGTTCACCTCTGCCGGGCTACCTGCCCCCTCGCAAAGGATCCAGTCGTACTGCTGTTGTAGGCGAGCAAGGGCTTCTTTGACCGCTTGCCAGGCCGGCGCAAACCAGCGCTCGTAATACTCTCCGGCGCGGTAGGTGCCCACCGCCACTCCGTTCAAGACGATCTGGGAAGTCAGGTTGCCCTGGGGCTTCAGAAGAATCGGGTTCATTTCCACCGCAGGGGGGATCCCGGCAGCCCAAGCTTGCAGAGCCTGCGCGTAGGCAATCTCCTTGCCGTCTGGGGTGACATAGGCGTTGAGGGACATGTTCTGAGCTTTGAAAGGGGCAACCCTTTTTCCCGCTTTCTTGAGAATGCGACAGAGGGCTGTCACCAAAAGGGTTTTGCCCACATGGGAAGAAGTTCCCACCACCATCAAGGATCGACCTGAACAGCTCACCCCGGATCCCTCACCCTTGGTTTCTGGTTGTTGCCATTCTCTCCGCGGCCAGTCCTACCAAGCCAGGGCCTCCGTTGGCAAAGGCGACCCCATGATTCCTCAGTTCCCCAGAGCAACGCGCCCTGCTGATGCCAAGAGCCGAAACCCCAGGTCTGCACGGGATCCCAAGGGCTTGCGCTTTGTGCTCTCGACAGGATTTTGAGCTGGGGCAGATGGATTCGAACCACCGAATGGCGGGACCAAAACCCGCTGCCTTACCGCTTGGCGATGCCCCAATTCACATTGCTTAACCAGCTTAATTAATCTAGCGATGCAGCTTCGGGTCTGTCAACAGTTGCAGTGAGCTCCTATGCGTGGGGAAGCTGAAGCTCTTCGCCAAGGTCAGGGCCAATGTCAAGAGGAGTCACGGGGAGAGTGCGGGCTACCTCAAAGAAATAGGCGCGGATCTCCGGCCCGAAATAGATGACATCTCCGCTCCTCAGGTAGTGAGTAGCCACCCGCGTGCCGTTGACAAACACCCCATTGGTACTGGACTGGCCCTTGCGGTTGCCGTCGATCAGGCAATAGGTAAACCCTGTCCGGTTGGACTTGGTGGGCACCCGCACCAGGTAAGCGTGGCGACGCGAGACAAACCGATTGACGATCTGGATGGCGTTGGAGGGATCCCGTCCAAGCGTATAGATACTCTCCCGCAGGATGTAGCTGCAGGGCCGGACAGGATGGCAGATGGACAGGGTGAACTCCGGATGGGACACCGGCCGTTCAGGGACTTGATCGAACAAATCCGCCGGCAGATCAAAGCCCTGGCTGGGAAGAGGACTTTTCCCGCCAACCTCTGTGATGGAGGTGAAAAAATCGTCGTAGCTATGTGGCAAAGGTCTTCCCCCCTCAACGCTCAACGCCATTTACAGCAGCTTGGCTTTCCAAATTCAAAGTCTTATCTATAGTTCCCCAAAACCCTACTGCTTTCAAAGGAACTCTGGTCTTGGCGGGCTGCCGGAAAACCCACAAGCCCCAGTGTACTGTACTATACACCATAGGCAGCCTTGGAGATACCCCCTTTCCCCGGAAACTGGGCTTGGGCTCAGGTTGGGCCTATTTTGGCTTTCAGGGATCCCTTGGGAGCCTCAGCCTTCGCGGGCTATCCTGAGTAACAGATTCTTGAGGTAGGGGTGTGACGGAGGCCCTGCTGCGTCGGTTGGATGTGGCCACAGAAGCTGCCCTGGAGGCAGGGGCTTTGCTGCGCAGTTATGTGGGAGGCACCCTCGCCATTGAGGAGAAACGTCCGGGCGACTTGGTGACTGCGGCGGATCGCGCTTCCGAGGATCTCATCTTGAAAATCTTGAGGCGGCACTTCCCCGAAGATGTCATCTTGACCGAGGAATCAGGCCAGCAGGGATCCCCGGAGGGTGCCTACGCTTGGATGATCGATCCCCTGGATGGCACCACCAACTTTGCCCACGGTTACCCTTTCGCTGCCGTCTCCATCGGTTTGCTGCAGGGGCGGGAGCCGGTTTTGGGGGTTGTTTGTGACGTTTTTCGCGGGGATCTGTTTCGCGCCGTCCAAGGGATGGGGGCTACCCGCAACCGCCAACCCATTCGAGTCTCCACAACGGCTGAATTGTCTCGGAGCTTGCTGGTGACCGGCTTTGCCTATGATCGTCGCGAAACCCCTAACAACAACTACGCCGAGTTTTGCCACTTTACCCATCTCACCCAAGGAGTGCGGCGGGGCGGATCTGCAGCTCTGGATTTGGCCTATGTGGCCACCGGTCAGTTGGATGGCTACTGGGAGCGGGGCCTCTCCCCTTGGGACATTGCCGCAGGGATCGTTCTGGTGCGGGAGGCAGGCGGCAAGGTGACCGCTTATGATGGCAGCCCGGTGGACGTTTACAGTGGCCGACTGTTGGCCAGCAATGGCTGGTTACACGCTGCTCTGCAAGAAGAACTGGCCCAAGTACAGCCTTTGCCGGTCTCCTTTCCCATGCGGCGGGATCCACGCCCAGCCTATCAGAACCGGGAAAGCTCCCCAGTTGAGTTGAATTGAAGACAGAAGTAGCTGACGAATAATCGAGGAATAATCAAGAAGATTCCAAGAACCCTATGTTGGGCAGGGTAGATAGGAGATGGGTTAGCGGACTCCCCGGAAAACAGCGACATGGCTGCCGGGCGGCACAGTTCGGCCTGGCTCTCCTCTTGGGAGCGATGGCCCTTGGGGTTGCCACTGCTGGCCCCGGTTACCCTCAGCCGGCACAAGGGAAAGTCGCCCCCACCGAGCAGGCACAGCCCCCTGATTCCCGTTGGACTGAGATCCAAGCTCGGGGGCGCATTCGGGTTGGCTTGGATCCCAGTCTGGGGCCGGCCTATCTCTACACCGACTTGGAGCGACAAACCTACGCCGGCTTCGAGTGGGATATCCTGGAGGCGCTTGCCCAAACCCTTCAGGTGCAGGTGGATCCCATCTACGTGGCCTGGAGCGAGCAGTTGGCGGCCTTGCAAGCGGATGAGGTGGACTTGATCTGGGGAGCGCGGGAAGCTTTGGGCTTGGATCCGGAGCAGTTTCTGGCCACCCGGCCCTACTACCTCAGCCCGCAGCGCTTGGTGGTACGGGATCCCTTCCCCGCCTCCGGGCCAGAGGAACCGGCCATCGAGACACTGTCGCAATTATTTGGCCGCAAAGTGGGCATTGTAGTTAACAGTACGGGGGCAGCCCTGCTGGAGGCGTACAACGAGAGGAGAGGCAACGCCATTCGTCTCTTTGCCACCAGTAACCCTGAGCGCTTGTTTGCTCAGCTACAGGCTGGCCAGTTGGATGCTGTGCTGGTCGATCAGCCTGTTGCCGCCCTAAACCTGCGCCAAGCTGGATCCCGGCTGCGCCTGGTGGGGCCGCCCCTGTTCCCCATGCCTCTGGTGGGAGTAGTATCCTCTCAGCATCCTTCCCTGAAGGAAGCTGTGGATGGGGCGATTTCCAGCCTGATCGAAAACGGAACCTTGCAGCAGATTTTAGAGAAGTGGCAACTATGGGATCCAACTCTAATGTCCCCCGCCTCAACCGAGGGCTAGCCCGCTACGAGACTGACCATTTCGCCATCTTAGGCGTGCCCCTTACCGCCGACTCCAAGGGGATCCGGCGCGGCTACCTGCAGGCGGCCAAGGCCCTCCACCCGGATCGGTTTGTGGGGGATCCCGAAGGTGCAGAGCGCGCCAACATCCTCTTTGCCAAGCTGGTCAACCCGGCCAACGAAGTGCTGACCAAAGAGCGGGAGCGAGGGGAATATGAAACGGTGCTCAAAATGCGGATTAAACGCCTTTTGGAGACGCCCCCCCCGGATCTTTGGCCCTCTGGGGAAGCCGTCAAGGGCTTGGCCGAGCGCCCCGATTGGCAAGAAGAGTATGTCAGGCGGGTGGAGAAGCTGGCCAAAGAACAATACAGCTCCATGGAAACCCTGCTGGAGAAAACCGAGCAATTGAGCGAGCTGAACCTGGCCTATTTGTTGCTCAAGGCCGGCTACCAGGGGAGCCTAGCCCCTGCCTCTAGAACCACTACCGCGACCGGGATCCCAACCCCTTCCCCCAGCCGTACCACTGTGGGTGGGATCCCAGCCTCCCCCGTCGTTGCTCCGCCCAGCCGTCCCCCTGTTCAGCCTGTTCCCACCCCACCGCCTGCCCCCAAGTTCAGCCCTGGGGAAACCCGCTTTATCCAAGCCTTGGACATGATCGAGCGCAAGCAATACCGGGATGCGGTGCAGTATCTGAACTTTGCCATCAGCGCTGAGCCCAACGTGGCCCGCTACTACCTGCACCGGGGCATTGCCCACCTGAAGCAGGGGAATACCGGCATGGCCAAAGCAGACTTTATGCAAGCCAGTCGCCTAGAACCTGCCAACGCCGAGTTGATGGCAGAAGTGCGCCGCTGGCTGCAGCAAGTCACCACTCAACAGCCCATTCCCGTCCCCAAGGACTCCGTCCCGCCAACGCGAGTGGCCAGCCGTCAAACGTCACAGGCTCAGAAAGTGGTGCCGCCTCCCCGCAAAGAAGACAACGGCGGGTTCTTTAGCCGCCTCTTCGGCAGGAAAAAGTAGGCAGAGCCCCCCTTAACGCGCTCCTCCCAGCACCAGCAGCGTCACCAGGGATCCCGTATTCCAGAGGCTGTGCAGCAGGATGGGAGCCAGCAGGTTGCGGCTGTGGCTGTACACCACCCCCAGCACCACCCCCAGCATGGTCAAAGGCAGCAGATCAGAGAGGTTGAGGTGGGCAAGGGCAAAGGTGAAGGCGCTAAGCCCAATGGCGGCCCCCATAGGCAGGTAGCGGCTTAGAGTAGGCAGCCAAAAGCCCCGGAACAGCACCTCCTCAAAAACAGGGGCACAGACAGACACCACGGCCAAAAACACCAACCGCGCCCCCCAACCATGGCTATCCAGCAGCAGAGGCAGAATAGGGTTCCCACCCCCTGCCTGCGGTAGCAGCAATTGCGAGAGTGCCGCTGCCAGCACCACCAAAGGCAAGGCCACCCAGTAGCCACACAAGCCCCACAGCAGCCAAGGACCCCACAACCGCACCTGCAGCACCCTCTGCCAGCCGGGGTAGGTGTGCAAGAGACGGTACAATAACCCCGCCCCCAGCACAGCGCCGGAGTTGTAGGTGAGAAACAGGGCTACCGCCTGGTGCCAAGGGCTGAGCTGCTCTGCCCCCAGGCCGAGAATGATGATGTAAAGTCGAGGCACCAAAGCGTTGAGGGCGATAAACCCCAAAAACCAGCCGGTCAGCACCGCTTGCGCCCCGATCCCCGGCCAAGGCACTTCCCAAGCAGGGCCCAGGAGCGGACGTTTGCGCCAAAGGCTCCAGCCCAGCCAGCCCAACAAGAGCATCAACCCCAGCAGCGCCCCCAGCACGGGGATCCCGCCCACCACCGCCAGTCGAAATAGAGCCGCCAAGGCCAATTTTTCCTGCTGTTGGTTGAGGGCATTTAGGCTATCGCTGCGCTGCTGCAGTCGGTAAAGCTGTTGCAGGGCCACCGCCTCAAACCAACCATCCAGATGATTGCGAATCTGCACCTCCGCCTCTGGCAAGATGCGCCGCGGTGTTCCCCACAGCCCTTGCAAAACCCGCGCTGCCCCCTTTTGGCTCGATTCCAGCTCCACGGGACGTTCCAGGTCGATGATCTGCTGCCATTGCTGCTGAGCGGCCTCCAGATCTTCTTGGTAGGCATAGAGCAAGCCAAGGCGCAGCCACAGTGCATCCAGCTCCGTCTGCAAATCTTGCATGGAGGCCAGAAGGGCGGGATCCACCTCTGGAGATTGGGCAGGTTCTGGGCTGGTCGCCTCAGATTCGCCAGCAGGAGTTAAACGGGCCAGCCGTTTCAAACGTTTCAGGCGTTCGGCGTAGTTATCGGCAGTCTGCTGATAGCGATTTTGGGCCACCTTGAACACATCCTGACCCAAAAGTGCCCGTGCCAGATCCTGATAGCGGGGATCATCGAGGGTGCGGGAAGCCTGCAGGGCGAGATCGGTTTGCAACAAATCCAACTGCGTTTGGGGCGGCGGCTGAAACCAACTGCTGGAAAGAGAAAGCCCGACAATCACAATGGCCAATAGGCTCAGCAGGTTGAGGATCCCACGGCGAACAGAAAACCAAGCAGAGGAGGGGTCGGCAGAGGCCGTGGTTTCAGAGTGAGACATTGCGGCGACGGATCCAACTCAAGCGGGTTATATCCTATCTTCTGTATTGTCTTGGCGGAATGGAGTTGTTATTACTGCATTACGGATTTGTCCTGTTGTCACCGTCGCTCCAGCCAATAGCGATAGATGGGCAGGCCCAGTTGTAGGCAGTGCCACTCCCGCTCCGTGGGGATGCCGAGGGGATTGGAGTCCAAAGGCCCCTGGTGGGGATCCCAAAACTGCGGATGCTCTAAAAATCGAGCTGCCATTTCTTCGGCCACCTCTTGGATATCCGATTGCAGGAAGACGGGGCTGCCCGGTCGCAGCAGCAGAGCCAGATCTGCCACCAGTTGGGGCTGGACGATCCGCCGTTTGTGATGGCGCTTTTTGAACCAGGGATCCGGAAATAGGATGGTTACGCGGCTGAGATCCCCCGGCGCAAACAGATGCCGCAAAGAGACATTGATGTTGGCAAACAGAAAATGGACGTTATCCAGCCCCAGCTCGTCCCGCCAGGCATTGGCCCGTTCCACCAGCGCCTGCCGAATCTCTACCCCCAGGAAGTTCCAGTCGGGCTGCTCCTGAGCGAGGCGCAGCAGAAATCGTCCGCTCCCTGTGCCGATATCCAGATGAAAGGGCTGCCCCAGCCGTCGGTATACCCGCTCCCAGTGGGGTGGGGGGGTGGGCTGCTGATACTGCGCCTGCAGGGGATTGACGTGCTGCCGTACCCGGTGACCGAGGCCCCTCTGTAAGGGGATCCCGGCCCAAGGCGGAGAAGGGGGGCGCTTCTCCAGTTGGCCCTCAGGCGATTGCTGCCCCTGTTGCACCTCTGCTTCCATAGACCACCTCCTGCCGCCAGCTGCGGCCCTCGCCCACTGACCAAGGGATCCCCCAGCTTGGAGGGGAGCGACAAAAGTCCAGGAGATCTAGGCTACCACCGGATGCTGTCGATGACTTGCCGCAAGATCTGGGCCGAGCGGTGCAGCTGCTTGCGCTCGCTCTCGGTGAGGGACATGGCCAGCGTGCGTTCCACCCCCTGCCGCCCGACCACTCTGGGCAAGCTGAGACAGACCTCTGGCAGATCGTACTCCCCTTGGGTGAGGCTGCTCACGGTTAAAACGCGGTGTTGATCCCGCAGCAGGGCTTGGACAATTTGCGTCACCCCTAACCCGATGGCGTAGCTGGTGGCCCCTTTGCGACGGATGATCTCGTAGGCAGCGTTGCGCACCTGCTCGAAGATATCCCCCAAATAGGCGGGATCCCAGTCCGGCGAGAGTTCCCCAATCGGGGTGCCGGCGATGTTCACCTTGCTCCAAACGGCCACCTCGCTATCTCCATGTTCGCCGATGATGTAGGCGTGCAGGCTACGCGGATCCACCCCCAGGCGCTCCGCCAAAAGATAGCGAAAGCGGGCTGTGTCCAAAACCGTCCCCGACCCAATTACCTGCCCTGCCGGCAACCCCGACAACTTCAGGGAAACGTAAGTCATGATGTCAACGGGATTGCTCACCACCAAAAGGAGTGTGTCAGGGCAATGCGCCATCAAGGCCGGGATCAAGCCTTTGAAGATCTCGACGTTGCGCTGCACCAAATCCAAACGGGTTTCTCCAGGCCGCTGCTTAGCCCCTGCCGTTAAAATCACTACATCTGACTCGGCGCAATCAGCCAGTTCCCCTGCCCGTATCCGCGTCGGCTCCACAAAGGGGATCCCGTGCACCAGATCCATCACTTCCCCTTCCAGCTTGTTGCGGTCGATGTCGTGAAGGACCAGCTCATCCAGAGTGTTCTGGATTACCATCGAGTAGGCACAGGCCATGCCTACCTGGCCGGCTCCGATGATGGATCCCTTCAAAAGGCGGCGAGAAGTCAGCCCCTCGACCTGCTGCTGGGAGCGCTGCTTGGGTTGGTGCTTAGAAACAGTCATGGCTGCAGCCGCTACTCTTCGTTCTCCAGCTTAAGCCTGCCTAGAGGAAGAAAAAAACAGGCTACCGCTCTCCAGAAGAACTGGAAAGGCGAGAAGAGGCAGGATCGGTTGCCGCAGCGGACTGGATCCATCTGAAACAATAAAAACAATAAATAGCCCTCTAACCTTCAACAGTCCTCAACCCGGCTGCTGGGTTAGCCGCTGCCAAAGCTGCGGAGGAATGCGCTCGTGAGGACACTTTAGGGACTGAATCTGAGCTAAATCTTCCGGCATGTAGTGCAAGGCTACCCGCGCTGCCGGATCCAAAAGGCTGCGCCGTCGTCGGTTACATTGCTCCGCTTCTCCCAGAAACACGTCCAGCCAGCCATCTCGCTCTTGGTAGCGAATCCTCAAAGCAGAGAGAGAAGGCAGAGCAGAGGAAACTTCTTTGCGGTAGAGCCGAAAGCCCTGCTCCAGACTCCAGCCCAACCACCACTGAGGCGCCAATTGCCCCAACTGCCTACACCACACCCCCGCCTGAACCTGTTGCCATGCCATGCTTGCCACTCCGCAGCTTGTTCTCCTGAGAAGACTTAACTGCAAATCTTTAGCAATTGCTACTTGGGTAAATACTCTACCAGACTCCTCAAGCTTAATGCAAGTCTTTATCAAAGAGGATCCCTACTTTGCCGGCACGCTATTGAAAGCTAATCTCAATAGAGCTATGCTGTTACTCGGTTGAGTGGTGGAGTTGTATCCATCAGTCTTCCTCTCTTGCCTTGGATGCATCGGGGATCCCACGCCCGCGGAATTAGCCATCCTGGGTCTGGCAGGGATCCCTTTTCCAGGGCTAGCTGAGGTTCTTTCTAATGAGAGCAGTTCTAACTAATAGGAGCCTGGTTCCTTCCCAAGCGTGTCGATGTACGGGTAGAACAAGTTCGGGAGCCAGAAGCGGTTTAACCTTGAAAACGGCAGCGCAGGTCTCCTCACGCCGGCAGGACAGAGTTCTTGATTAACCTGCAAGAGTTGCTTCAAAGAATATCCCCTCCGGAGCACCCAAAAGCCCGTGCCAGCCCGGGGATCTTTTGTATCGAGAGACACACAAACTCCCCCAACAATTCCATAGGATGACCGTAGAATGGCAGAGACAGCGTGAATTCATAGCTGTTTTTTTCGGCTTGCCCTCCCCGTTGCCCGAGCGTCTACTGGGTGTTCCTAGCCTATGGTTGAAAGGGGGACTGCTGGGCCAGACCAGGCTGGCAGCGTTTATGATGCGCTGACGCGGGCCGATCTGTGGAATCCCCAGGTCATGTACCGTGGGCGCCCGGTACAGGCTCGGGGACGGGCTGTGCTGCGCACCATATTCGAGAGCGTCAGCGATGGGTTGTTTGTCCTTGAGTGTCTGCCCCCGGAGCCAGAAAGAGGCTCACCTCAACCGCGCTGTCGGTTTTTGGTGGGTAACCCGGCTTTTTGCAGGATGTTTTTTCTCTCCTCTCGACCTATCGAGGGAGAAGAGCATGCCTCTAACCCCCAAAACCCTGAACTTTGCTGAATTTACTGAGCTTTAGGCGGTTTGGCAAAAGTCATTGAGAGGGATATAGTAGACCAAGTTTCCCCCTGATCCTTGAGTCCACCGCAACGGTTGCCGGGAAGTGAAGGGGGAAAGCGCTCGGGGGGTATTCCTCAGGGCTTTGCGGGATACCGCCTTCCTGTTTGGACTCCGTCCCGCTGACGCGAACAGAGATAGGCAGGATGCGATCGCTTCTTTCCTGAACCATGTTCGGGAGAGTTCAGCGTGAATGTATCAGCTCCAGAGTTGTCTACCGCCTTCTCTGGCTGCGCAGATTCAACTGCACACCGAACACTGCCTCAGCCATGGCCGGCAAGTGAGCTTTGAGCTGAGCCTAACGGCCTCTGCCGCTCCCGACCCAGAGTCGACCCATGTTCTAATCGTTACCCTTTCTCCAGTAGTTGAGGAGAACAAGCCAATCAGCCGAATTGTCGGCTCCTGTCAGGACATCACAGCACGCAAGCAAGTGGAGTGGCAGCTACAGCGCAGCCAAAAGCAACTGTTGGAGCACAACCGGGCTCTGATGGAGCTCACCCGGCACAAAGCCCTCAGCCAAGGAGACTTACAAGCTGCTCTGCAACAGATTTGTACTACAGCCGCCCATACCCTGGGGGTGGCACGGGTGGGGGTCTGGCTCTACACGTCGGAGCGCTCCAGCATTCGCTGCATCAATCAATTCGAGATCACCCCAGACAACCCCGAGGGATCCCATACTCAAGGGGCGGAGATCTGGGCCAAAGACTATCCCCGTTATTTTCAAGCCCTGGAGCAAGAGCGCACCATTGCTGCCGACCAAGTGGTGGCGGATCCCCGCACCGCCGAGTTCGGCAATTCCTACCTGACAGCAATGGGAGTGGTCTCGATGCTGGATGCCCCCATTCGACTGGAAGGACGGATGGTGGGAGTTCTCTGCCACGAGCACATTGGCTCCCCTCGCCACTGGACCTTAGAAGAGCAAAACTTCGCCGGATCCCTGGCGGATTTGGTGTCTCTGGCCCTCGAGATCTCGGAGCGCCGGCAAGTGGAAGAGGAGCTGCGCCAGGCTGAGGAGCGCTATCGCAATTTTTTCGAGAATGCGGTAGAGGGCATTTTTTTCACCGATGCGGCAGGTCGGTATCTCTCCGCCAACCCGATGCTGGCCCAGATCTGCGGCTACAGCTCCCCCGAAGAATTGATGCGCGAAGCGAAAGAGGCGGGCAAGCGGCAGCTCTATGTGGATCCCAGCCAGTGGGAAGAATTTGTGCGGCTATTGCAGGAGCAGGGATCCGTACGCGGCTTTGAGTACCGGCTGCGGCGGCGGGATGGCTCGATCATCTGGGTCCGAGAAAAGGCCCGTTTGGTTAAAGATAAAGCCGGAAATATCCTCGGCTATGAAGGCATCTGCGAAGACATCACCGCCCAAAAGCAGAGCTTAGCCTACATGGAGTTTCGCGCTCATCATGATGCCCTGACAGGTTTGGTGAACCGCGAATCCTTTCGAGAGCGGCTGCAGCAGGCCCTGCAGCAATACTGCAGTGAATCACTGGCCCTCTTCTTTGTGGATTTGGATCACTTCAAAGACATCAACGATACCTTCGGCCACAGTGTCGGCGATGCCCTGTTGCAGGGGGTAGCCGAACGGCTAACCAAGTGCGTTCGCCCTGGAGATATCGTCGCCCGCTGGGGAGGGGATGAGTTCACCCTGCTGCTGCCCCGAATCGGCAGCCCCACAGTGGCAGCGCGTCTGGCTCAGCGGATTGTCGATGCCTTTCAAACTCCCTTCTCCTGCGAGGGCCATTCCCTTTCCGTGACCTGCAGCATCGGCGTCGCCCTCTACCCCCAAGACGGCGTAGAAGTGTCCACCCTTTTGCACCATGCCGACTTGGCCCTCTACCAGGTCAAAGAAAAGGGTCGCAGCGGCTTTCAGCTCTACCGGCCAGTTTCAGGGATCCCGGCAGCAGTCCGCAACACTATCCTGTAAGCTGGTTGGGTCAGAAGCCCTTCTGGTTTGTGATTTGTGCATCCGGGTCGTAGCTATCGCCGTCTCATTCCCTTCATTCGGCCCCATCTGTGGATGTTGTTGCTGGGGCTAACCTGTACCCTTGGCTTTGTGCTAACCATGCCCGCCCTCGCCTACTTGATCGAGTGGGTGGCCCGCTCCATTGGTGCCGGGGATCTGGGGCAATTGCGGATGCTGGCCTTGATTGGGGTGGTGTTTTTCTTGGTGCGCGGCGCTTTTCAGTATGGCCAAGACACCCTGATGGCGAGGGCCTCCTTGCAAATGGTTTTGGAATTGCGCCAACAGATTTATGCCCACCTGCAGGCACTGGATGTAGACTATTTTTCCGGCAGCCGCACTGGCGATCTGGTCTATCGCCTCACGGGGGATCTGGATCGGGTGGGAGAGGTGGTGCAGCGGTTTTTCCATCGCTTCATCCCCAGCGTGCTCACCATCTTGGCGGTGGTGGCCTACCTGTTCTATCTCAACGGCATTCTCACCTTGACCACCTTGCTGATCGCCCCCCTGATGGGAGCCTTGATCAGTTGGTTTGGGGATCGCCTTTTGTTTCGCTCCCGCCTCAACCAAGAGAAGATGTCGGATTTGGCCGCCCTCTTGACTGAAGTGTTTGCTGGCATCAGCCTCACTCGCGCCTTTGCGGCTGAGGACTACGAAATTCGCCGCTTCAGTGCCATTGCCGAAAGCAACCGCCTGGCCCGGTTTCAGACCGAACAGGTGAAAGCCATTCAAGACCCGGTGGTGGGTTTTCTGTACGCCATGAGCGTGTTGGGGGTGTTTTGGGTGGGCGGCTGGCAAATTAGCCAGGGCAACCTGACCGGCAGCCAGTTTCTCGGCTTTATCGCCGGTGTTGCGATGTTGATCGACCCTATTGTTCACATCACCAACAACTACAGCGAGCTGAAACAGGGTGAGGCTTCGGTGGAGCGGATTTTCGAGCTGCTGAACACCCGCTCCCAAATCCGGGAGCTGCCCGGGGCCCGCCCCATGCCTCCCATTCAGGGTTGGGTGGAGTTCGACCAAGTTTCCTTTGCCTACAAACCGGATCAGCCGGTGCTCAAACAGATCAGCTTTCAGGTGTCTCCCGGCGAGATTGTGGCCCTGGTGGGATCCTCCGGCGCCGGCAAATCCACCCTGGTGAGCCTGATTCCCCGCTTTTACGATCCCCAGCAGGGCTGCATCCGCATCGACGGCATCGACATCCGCACCGTCACCCTCAAGAGCCTGCGCCGGCAGATCGGCATTGTGCCGCAGGAGATCACCCTGTTTTCGGGAACCATTGCCAGCAACATCGCCTACGGACAAGAGCATTTTGACCTGGAAGCGGTACGCCAGGCGGCCCAGGTGGCCAACATCGACACCTTTATCGAGAGCTTGCCCGATGGCTACGCCACCCGCGTGGGAGAACGCGGGGTCACCCTCTCCGGTGGACAACGGCAACGGCTGGCCATTGCCCGCGCCGTGCTCCTCAACCCCAAGATCTTGATCCTGGACGAGGCCACCTCGGCTTTGGACAACGAGTCAGAAGCGTTGGTGCAGGAAGCGCTGCAACGGCTGATGCAACGCTGCACCGTTTTTGTGATTGCCCACCGCCTCTCGACGGTACGCACCGCCCACCGCATTTTCGTCTTGGAGCAGGGGCAATTGCTGGAGCAGGGAAATCACCGAGAATTGCTGGGCAAAGGGGGTCGCTACGCCCAGTTTCACCTGCGCCAGTTTCATTGAACCCTTGGCCTCTGGATCTCCTGGATCTCCCATGCCTGCCGGAAGGGCCGGTAAAACTCCGGATCCGCAGGCGCTCCCCCCGGGATCCCACAGATGGCCGCCGCAAATTGCACGGCCCGTTGCACCAGAATCGCCTCCGGCCATCCCCGCAACAGCCCCAGGATGGCCACGGCGCTAAATGCATCTCCCGCCCCCACTGTATCCACCAGCTGAGGCGCGGGCACTGGGTCGGCCCGATGGATCTGAGTAGGGGTGATCAGCAGCGCGCCTGCCGCTCCCAAGGTCAGAAATAGACCTTTCAGGTTCAGATGAGCCTGGAGGATCTGTCCTTGCTCCAGCACGTCTCCGGCAGGGATCCCTTCCAGCCGGGCTACTTGTTCCAGCTCTGCCTGGTTCAGCTTCAGCCAAGTGCAGGTGCGCAGCATCTCCTGGATGGCGTCTGGATGCCACCAGGGATCCCGCAGGTTGAGATCCAGAAACACGGGACAGCCCAAAGCGGGGATCCCCTCTTGAAAGTGGCGATGGGCTGCCTCCCGGCGGGCTGCCAAGCTGCCCCGGTAGAGCAGGCTGGGCTGGAGAGCTTGCAGAGCCCCGATATCCAACTGGATGTAGTCGTAGGCTTGGTCGGGCAAGATGGCGAAGGTGGGGATCCCTTGCTCATCCAGGGTTACTTGAACCTTGCCGGTGGGGTGAACAGAATCCTGCTGCAGACCCTCCAGGCGCAGCCCCTGCCGTCGCAAGGCCCCCAGCAGCTCTCTGGCGGCCTCGTCTTGGCCAACACGACTGAGCAAGAGGGGATCGGATCCCAGCCCCTTGAGGTTCCAAGCCACATTCAAAGCTGCTCCGCCCAGCACAACCTCGGTGGGGAAGCAGTCGAAAAGCACCTCCCCCAAGATGAGCGGCAAACCCAGGGGCACATGAGAGGGATCCATCTTGAGCACTCAGCTAGAAATCGCAGGAGCCCCGTGCTGTACCGGTAGGATCAGTGTCGAGAGGAAAGTCCGCCTCCATGGTTATAATTGTACTGCGGACACCAGAAACGGTTGTTTAAGGCACTGGTAACGGTCGATTGGGGGTGCTGTAAACCACCCCAGAGGCTCGTGGTTGGCTTGCCAACTGCAGGGCTACTAAAAGCCCGCTCTGTACTGCTTTAGCGGTCGGAGTCGGGTAGTTTACGAAGCAGCCGTTGACGTCCGCGGTGCGGAGCCCAATCCCTGGAGCTCCAGGATCTGCTGATAGGTGTTGCTGCGGAACCAACGCTCGATTTCTCTGGCCCGCAGCACCGGCAGCGGATGGGTGCGCCCCACCGTTTGCATCTGCTTCAGCTCCATCTGCCACAGATCCCCGTCCAGCTCGTCGTAAGTACGGGCCTGCTCCAAAAAGGCGTCCACGTTCAGCTTGGAGGCTAATTGCGGGGATCCCCCACACAATTTCATCAACACCGAGATCACCGTCTTGGCATCTTGGGCTACCAACAGCGCCGCCCGGTCACAGGTAAACTCGGCACACCGCAGCCAGTGCATCAGTTGATCCTGCAACGCCTGATAAAACAACCCCCCGAAGGGGAGCAAGCTGGTGGAGAGCATGAGAATGTTGGCCATCGTCAAGTAGACCCCGTGATTGCACTTCAAGTGGCCCAACTCATGAGCGATCACGGCCTGAATTTCCGGCGGCTCCAACAGATCCAGCAGAGAGCTGTGCAAGACAATGAAGGGCTTTTTCCCCTGCATGGCAAAGGTGTAAGCATTGGGCGTGGGGTTCTGCCGCACGTAGAGCTGGGGCACCTCCAGATCCAAGATGCGACAGGCCTGCACCAAAAGCTGATGAATTTCCGGCAACTGATGCTCGTTAATTTGGATGCTGGAAGCAATGTTGTCCAGATAAAATATCTGTCCTGCCGTTGAGCCAAGCCAATTTTGAATCAGCAGGCCCAGCCCCGGCACTTGCTGCAGAGAGCGGGTGGCTTGCAGATCCACGGGATGACGAAATTGGTCGGCCCGCAGGCCCAACAGAATGCGAGGTTCTCGTTGAATGGACGACATAGACAATAGACAACAGAGGGAGAAAGGACTTCGGTTACAACTCGTAGGGCACAAACTGGCGGTGGCGATTCAACAAAAATAGCCGCTCCGGCGGCGGATCCGGCAGGGTCGGCTTGTTGGTAAAGTCAAACGGGTTCTCTCCAGAGGGGATCTCCCAGTAGACCACATGATCTTGAATGCGAGTGCCATCGGTAACAAAGCGCCCAGTATCGGCGGCAGCACGCTCAGCGCGGCGATAGAGTCGCCCTTGCCAGGTCAAGTGCGGGGGCAGCCCCAATCCCAAAAACAGTTGCTGCCGACTGGATTCCTGGTTGAACACCGTTTGCAGGCGATCCGCCCAGATCCTTGCCAGATCTGCCGGTTGGGGAGCAGCATGAGCCTCTGCATCGGCTGGAGTTACCTCCAACAGCAGTTGCTGGTTCAAAAGAATCCGAGCGGCTTGAGCTGGGGGATCCCCGCTGCCGGTCGTCGAGGGATTGGGACTGGGGATATCCAGACTGACCTGCACCTGAGGGCTGCTGGCCTGTAGCAAAATCTCTTCCAACCGTTGCTTCAGCAGACGGAGGCGAGCGGGGGCATCGGGGGTGCGCAGGGTCAAAACCAGCTCACTCCCCACCCGAAACTCGCTTTCTGCCCAGGTTGCCTCACTCCGCCAACTCCCCATCAGCCCACCCACGAGCAGGATCCCTGCCCACCTCGCCATCCTTGCCGGCCCCCTTACCGGGGGTGAAGCGCTCCTCTGTGGCCTTGACAAGTTCACTAACCTCGCCTCTCCCCTGCAGGACTCCTTGATCTTAGCCGCTACCCTAGATACATCTGTTCTCTTGACCCTATGCCGTTGGCAAGCTCGGCTTCTTTGTCATTGTTCTAAGGTCATCATGCGGATCCCGACTTCCACCTATCGCATTCAGTTTCATGCTGGGTTTGACTTCGACGCAGCACGACAGATTGTTCCCTACCTGAAGTTGCTGGGCATCAGTGACTTGTATGCCTCTCCCATCTTCCAAGCCCGCAAAGGCAGCACCCACGGCTACGACGTGGTGGATCCCAGGCAAATTAATCAGGAATTGGGGGGAAGCGAAAAGTTTGAGCTCTTGTGGGAAGCCCTCAATCAGCAGGGAATAGGCTGGATCCAGGACATTGTGCCCAATCACATGGCCTACGATGGCCAAAACCAGATGCTCATGGACGTTCTGGAGAGCGGCCCCAACTCAGATTTTGTTGACTACTTTGATGTGAATTGGAATCACTCTTACCTGGGGATCAAAGGCAGAATCTTAGCCCCTTTCTTGGGAGATTTCTACGACAAATGTTTGGAGTCGGGTCAAATCCAGCTTCGTTATGATGCCGATGGCCTAAGTATTAACTACTACAACTTGAGGTTCCCCCTCAATATTGACACCTATGCGGATGTTTTTACCTACAACCTGAGCAAACTGCGGCGAAAATTGGGACGCAGCCACCCTGACTACGTCAAGTTGCTCGGGATCCTCTTCAGCCTGAAATTCATTCCCAGCAAGGAAGATCTCCTAGAGCGCACCGATCAAATTAGCTTTGCCAAGCATTCATTGTGGGAACTCTACACGTCTAGCCAACCTATCCAGAGCTTTTTTGACGAGAACATTGCCATCTTTAACGGCAAGCCAGGGGATCCGTCAAGCTTTGACCTGCTGGATAGTCTTCTGGCGCGGCAAAATTTTCGCCTTTCCTTCTGGAAGGTGGGTGCTGAGGAGATCAATTATCGTCGTTTCTTTACCATTAACGAGCTGATCTCACTGCGGGTGGAAGATCGCGAGGTGTTTCGCAAAACCCATCAGCTTATCTTTAAGCTTGCAGAACAGGGGCGTTTTAGTGGTTTGCGCATCGATCATATCGATGGGTTGTTCAATCCCGAAGAGTATCTCCATCGCCTGCGGGAACGCTGCCCAAATCTCTACATCGTAGTAGAAAAAATACTAGAGGCTAATGAAAGTCTGCCCCAAAGCTGGCCGGTTCAGGGCACAACGGGCTATGATTTTTTGGCTAAGCTCAACGGCATCTTTTGTCAAGAAGAAAATGCAGAGGCTTTTGACTCTCTCTATCAAAATTTCACAAATCTACGGCATTCCCCAGAGCAGGTTATCGAAGATAAAAAACGCCTGATCATCGAGCGCAACCTGTCAGGAGATATGGATAACCTTGCTTTTTTGCTCAAACAGATCACCAGCCACCATCGCTATGCCAATGACTTTACCCTCTACAGTTTACGTCGAGCTTTGGTAGAAGTTTTGGTGTGCTTTCCGGTCTACCGCGTCTATATCCACGAAGGGATCCTCAGTCCAGAAGGTCAACAGGTGGTTCGTCAAGCTGTGGAGAAGGCCAAGGAGAACCTGCCCGTTTTGGTGAATGAGCTGAATTTTATTCAGCGCTTTCTCTGCCTGGAGTCTCTGGACAATTTATCAGACCAGGAGAAAAATGAGCAGATCTATTTTGCCATGCGCTTGCAGCAGTTGGCCGGCCCTCTCATGGCCAAAGGGGTAGAAGATACTGCTTTTTATGTGTACAACCGCCTTTTATCTCTCAATGAAGTCGGTGGGGATCCCTGTCGCTTTGGCCTTTCGGTGCAAGAGTTTCACCGCTTTAATCAAGAGCGGGCAGCTCGGTGGCCTCTGTCCATGAATGCTTCTGCCACTCACGACACCAAGCGTGGCGAAGATGTGCGGGCCCGGCTGAATGTGCTTTCTGAAATCCCCGCCGAGTGGGAAAAGCACATCAACCTTTGGCATGAACTGAACCTCGGCTACAAAGTCCGCAGCAAACAAGCCAAGCGCTCAGAACTGCCGGATCGCAATGACGAGTATTTGCTCTACCAAACTTTGCTCGGCTCCTATCCC
Organism: Thermostichus sp. MS-CIW-41; assembly: GCF_054058915.1. Taxonomy (NCBI): domain Bacteria; kingdom Bacillati; phylum Cyanobacteriota; class Cyanophyceae; order Thermostichales; family Thermostichaceae; genus Thermostichus; species Thermostichus sp. MS-CIW-41. The sequence continues at coordinate 960 of NZ_JBSSBO010000009.1, read as the reverse complement.
TTCCAACCGGAAGAGGTGCCCCAGTTCGTACAGCGGGTCAAAGACTATGCCATCAAAGCAGTGCGGGAAGCTAAAGTTCACACCGCTTGGCTTCGCCCCGATACCGAGTACGAAGAAGCCACTACCGCCTTTATCGAACGGATCCTTCAAGGTCCTAACCCCTTTTTGGAGTCCTTTTTGCCTTTCCAACGGAAAGTTGCTCACTTTGGCATTTTTAATTCTCTCTCACAGACGCTGATCAAACTGACCAGCCCTGGGATCCCGGATATTTACCAAGGCACGGAACTGTGGGATTTGAGCATGGTGGATCCCGACAATCGTCGGCCTGTGGATTTTTCCCGTCGCCTCGCCTATCTAGAAGAAATTCAACGGCGGGTTAAACAGGATCCTCTCCAACTCATTGCGGATTTGCTCCTGCACCGCAGCGACGGACGCATTAAGCTGTTTCTGATTCATCATGTGCTCAAGGCCCGCCAGGAACAGCCCCAATTGTTTCTCGAGGGCAGCTACATTCCTCTGCAAATCAGCGGATCCCATGCCGCCCACATTGTGGCTTTTGCCCGTCAGCACGGCAAGCAGGTATTGCTCACGGTAGTGCCGCGTTTTTTAACAAAGTTGATCGACGAAACCCAAGATCCTCTGGGAGAATCCGTTTGGGCAGATACCGAAATTCATCTGCCGCGCTGGAAGCGGCTGGACTGGGTGAATGGGCTAACCCAGGAAAGGATCCCTGCCGGCGAAACCTTGCCGGTGGGCGTTGTCTTGAAATCCTTCCCGGTAGCCCTGCTGTGGGGACAATCCCGCTAGCGGCCTAGGCGGGAGCTAGGGCGTAAACTACCCGACTCCGACCGCTAAGCGGTACGGGGCGGGCTTTCAGTAGCCCTGAGCCTGCTCTGCTCTACCAGAGAACAAAACAGGCCCGAACCTCTAGGCTGGTTTACAGCAGCCCCCAAGAGCGCA